>JACPTZ010000146.1 GCA_016192525.1 Planctomycetota bacterium | reverse complement strand
CGCGGCTCCGTCGCCGCGCCCGAGTCGAAGGACGAGTCGAAGGCCGCGGCCCACCCACCCTTCGACTCGCCCGCCAGACGGAGGCGGGCTCGCTCAGGGTGGGCGGGTCTACCCGCTGGATAAGCGTTGACGGATCACTAGGCTCCCCTTTCATCCCTCGGAATCCGGAACCACACACAGGTCCCCTTCCCCTCGCCGCTCTCGATGTCGATCGTCCCGCCGGCGGCCTCGATCGCCCTCCGGCAGACGGCCAGCCCCAGACCGCTGCCTTCGGCCTTCGTGGAGAAGTGCGGCTCGAAGAGGTGGGGTCTCACCTCGGGCGGGATCCCCGGTCCGCTGTCGATCACCCCGGCGCAGACGGCCGCCGGCTCCACCCAGGTCCTCACCCGCAGCACGCCGCCCGACGGCATGGCCTGTACGGCGTTCTTGAGCAGATTGGTGAAGACGCGCACCGTCTCGTCCCGGTCCATCCGGACGGGGGGCGGGGCGGGGGCCAGGTCGGTCTCGAGCTTCATGGTCGCCGGAAGGGAGGGCTCGAAGAGGCGGACCGCCTCCGAGGCGATTTCCGTGAGCGACAGCGGGACCGGCTTCCGCTGCGGGAGCTTGGCGAACTCGGAGAAATCCGAGGCGATGCGCGAGAGCAGATCGGCCTGCCGGACGATGGTGTCGGTCGCCCGGACGAGCATCTCGCGGAATCCTTCGGCGCCGGTCTCGTGCGCCGCCCGGAGGTTCTGCGCGGCCAGTTTCATGGGGGTGAGCGGGTTCTTGATCTCGTGCGCCACCTGCTGGGCCATTTCGCGCCAGGCCGCCTCCCGCTCGACCCGGACGATGGCGTCCCGAGCCCGTTCGAGGTCCCGCGCCATCCGGTTGAAGGCCTCGACGAGATCGGCGATGTCCCCCTCCGCGGGGACCGTCACCCGGGCGGTGAAGTCGCCGTTCGCGATCCGGTCCGCCGCGCGGGCGATGGCGAGGATCGGGTTGGAGATCCGACGGGCGGCCAGAACGGCGAAGGCGATCGCGACGAGGACCACGAGTGTCGACACCCCGAAGGCGAACAGATTCGCCCTCGCGAGGTCTCTTTCAAAGGAGGTCTGTCCGTAGAGGTGGGGGACCACGAAGAGCCTCGGAGTCCCCCCGTCGGGCATCCGGATCGGCGCGGCCGCGACGGGAATCCGGGCGCGCCCCACCGTCAGCGTCGTCCGCGCGGAGGGGGCCTGACCCAGGGCGAGAGGCACGTAGAGGGCCGGATCGCACGACGCCCGGAACACCCCCAGATCGACCAGCTCGGGGCGCGAGGCCGCCAGCAGGATCCCATCGTGGTAGACAGCGCACTCCTGTCCGAGAATCGAGGCGATCTCGGCACATACGTCCATCGCCTTCGTCGTCGAGCGGGCGGCCGGGGACGGCATCGCCGAAGCGAAGAGATTTGCGCCGACCCGGAGCGTGGTATCGAGGCGTTGATTCTGGCTCTCCTCGGCCCTCCGCGCGGCGTTCGCCCGCGCCAGCACGGCCAGGAGGGCGGTCGGGACGATCACCAGCGTCACGGTGGCCGCGGCGAGGCGCACCTCGAAGGTGTGTCCGCGGAACCAGTGAAGACCGGGCCAGCCCGCCGTACGGGTCCGTCTTCGCAGGGGAATCGACAGGAGGGTCAGGGCGACGGCGACGAGCCACAGCTGAAAGGCGAGGCGGACATCCCCGGCCAGACTCGGGGCGGGACCTCGCACCACCCACCAGCCGGTCTGGCCGGGCCGGGGAACGATGAGCATGTCCCACACCTGGTCCTGGGAGTAGAGCGATCGCCACTCGTCGGGCTCCGTCGGAAGGGGATCGAGCGTGGACGGCACATCGGCCTGATCGCTCCAGACCAACCGCCCCGATCCGTCATACTCGGCCGTCGCCGCCTCCTCCGCCGGCTCCTCGATCGTCGAGTGCCTCAGAAAATCGGGGCAACTGGTCGTGGAGGAGCGGCGCGTTCCCGTGGCCACCCCGAGGACGACCGAGAGGGTGCGCCCGTCGGAGAGCGCGCAAGGGAGCCTCGCAATCACAACGGTCCGCGATCCTCCGGTGTCCTCATGAACCTCGGCCGACCAGGCACGAACGTCGCCGGACCTTCCTCCGCCGGGGGCGGGCGCGTACCAGTGCTCGAAGGCGGGAAGACCGGCCCGAAACTCGTCGAGGGGCTTTCCCCGGGCATCGAGGATGGCGAGAGCGGAGTCGACCGCGGCATGTCCCAGACTCGTCCGAGTCCAGCAAAGATAGGCGGTTCCGCTCCCGCGCCCTCCCCCCTGCAGGGCGAGGCGGATGTCGGCGGAGCTGACCAGCGCCTGGAGGTCGCCCCGCAGACGCGCTGTGATCCAGTCGGGGTCCGTTCGCAATTCGCTCGCGCGGTTCGAGAGCAGCAGCCGGTGAGATTCGCGCGTTTCGGCGGCGAACCAGGGCGCGAGGAGAAGCGTCGAAGCGCACAGGCGGAAGACCGTGGTCGGAAACAGGAGCCTCGGGGGACTGGAGGGCAGCGCCACGGCGAGCGCCAGGGCGGCGGCACTGATCGGCCACGCCCAGACTCCGAGCGGCTCGGGCGGGATCGCGGAGGCGAGGGCGCCCGCGGCGGCGGCCGTAAGAACCGTCGCCACCCAGGCTCCGTCGGCGTTGCACACGAGGGCCTCGAGTCCGATCAGGCCGCCGAGCGTGAGCGCCAGAACCCCTCCGAGGAGCAGGGCCGCCGGAAGCGTCGGCCAGGGCTCCCATGCCGCAAAGAGATCGATCGTGCTGTCGTGCATGACGGTGTGCGCCGACCAGGCGGCCAGCCGCACCACCCCGATGACGAAAAGCGCGAGTGCGGCCCGACGCCAGAGTCCCGACCGATCTCGCAGCCAGATCCCGAGCCCGCGTCCCGCAAGGACGAGCGTGGCGGCGAGGGCCAGCATCGTGGCGGCAAAGTCGCCGGGACTGGCACACAGTCCGAAGGGCGCGTCGTAGGCAAAGGTATCGGGAGCAAGCCAGGAGGCCGAGCCGAACGGTCCCGCCGGGCGGAAAAGGAGGGCCAGCACGGCGCGGGTCCCCCAGACGCCGACCGCGGCCATCGCCAACCGCAACGGAGCTGAACGGCGTCTCGCCTGCAGAACGGTCGTCACCAGCAGCGTCAGGGCGAGCCAGCCCAGGACCAGAAAGAAGGCGTCGATCTCGGCGGGGTTGGTCGGCTCTCCGGCGAAGGAAGGGGTCCGGCCGGCCCGAAGGGCTCCCAGACGAACTCCCTCGGGCGTGGTCCAGGGCAAGGCATCGACCTGAGGGAGAGTTTCCGAGGGGTCTCCCTGGGCGATGTCCCATCGTACTTCCACCCCATGCCGCGAGGCCCATCGACGGTTGAGATCGAGTCCCCGACGAAGCGACGCGGGGAGCGAGGGGGCGACGACGGCCAGGCGGGTGGCGATCACGGATCCTCCCTCCCCGGGCATCGGCCGCACCACGTAGAGGTGCGTGCTCATCGTCCCCGGCGAAACGTCCGTGCGCGCCGTGGAGAGGTCGAAACTCTCGAAAGGAAAGCCCGGAAGGGCGCCGGCCCACGCGACGCGTGACCCGGCGGGGGTGAGGTGGAGCAGTCCGAGGTCGGCGTCGTCGGACTCCAAAAGACGGCGCCGGAGGACTTCGAAGGCGGCGGCGCGGCCGGACCCCTCGGGATCGGAGACCGTCGCGAGGTCGTGGACCGCAGACTCCGCGACCGCCCCCAGGGCCCGTGCCGCGGCATCCAGGTCGAACCGGGCCGCATCGAGGGCGTCCCCGGCCCGCGCGGACAGCGAGTCGTCGGAAAAATCAGGGGAGGAGAGGGCGGCGGCCCAGCGGACTCCGCCCCAGCACACCGCCAGCAGTCCGCCAAGGAGAGCGGCCCCCCCCCATCGCCGGGCGGCGCTGCGCATGGGTCCCCTGGTGGATTAGCCCTTGACTCGCTCGACGTAGGAGCCGTCCCGGGTGTCGATCCGGATGCTCTCCCCCTCCTCAATGAAGGGCGGGACCTGCACCTCGAAGCCGGTGTCGCACACCGCGGGCTTGTAGACGTTGGTCACCGTGGCGCCCTTCAGGCCCGGCTCGGTTTTCACCACCTTGAGTTCGATGGTGGTGGGAAACTCCACCCCTCTGGGCTCGCCTTCGCAGGTGAGAATCTGCACGGGAAGGTTCGGCTTGAGGAACCCCTCCTGCCCCTCGAGCCACTCCTTCGGGATGAAGATCTCCTCGTACGAGGTCATGTTCATGAAGACGAACTTGTCGGTGGTGGCGTAGAGGTACTCCGCGTCGAATTTGTCGGTGTTGGCCACGTCGAGGCGGTCGCTCGACTTGAAGCGCTGCTCGATCATCGCCCCGGTGTCCTGGTTCCGCATCTTGATCTGGATGATGGCCCGCCAGTTGCCCGGCGTGATGTGATCCACGTTCTGGACGATGTGGAGCTCGCCGTTCCAGAGAACCGCCATGCCTTTTCGGATCTGCGTCGCGTTCATCTCGTGCTCCCGCTGTTGGTCTGGGGGTCTTCGGACTCCGGCCCGGACGGAAGGTCGCGATCCGGATCCCGCTCCCGGTCGATCTGCGCCTGCATCTCGGCGTCCCGGCACCAGATGAAGGCCCGGCGCATGTAGTTGCGCCGGACCCTTTCGATGTTCTGCTGCACCAGGGCGCTCTGTACCGCTTCGCTGATCTCCTTCTGGACCTGCGGATCGTCGAACGGCTTCTGGACGGGCGCGATCTTGCCGTCCATGCGGACGAGGCGCAGGGTGGTGTCCGCCTCGAGCGGGGTGCTCAATTCCCCCACCTCGAGCGCAAGGACCGCCTCCCGGATCTTCGGATGGAAACTCTCCTCGGAGGTGATCGGCCAGACGCCGTCCGCGTGCGCCTTGTCCTCGGAGTAGAACCGGGCGAGCAGGGCGAAGTCCGCTCCGGCGACCAGCTGGCGCCTCAGCGACTCGATCAGGGCGCGGGTGAACTCCCGCGTCTCGGCCGTAAAGGAGAGGATGATCTGCGCGACCTGCACCTGCCTCCCGCGGTAGAAATCCGAGCGGTGTTTCTCGTAGTACTCCCGAAGCATCTGGGGGGAGGGGATCGAGTCCAGCGGCATCTCCTCCCCCGGCCGGGCGGACTGTTTGAAGCCGATCCGCTGGAGGATGAGTTCCTTCTTGATGAGCGTTTTCCGGACGTCCTCGTACCACTCCTCCCAGGTGTGTCCCTGCTGGGCGATGAGGGCTTCGAGTTTCTCCTTCGTGCCGACGTTCTGAATCTCCTTCTTCGCCGCCTGGTCCACGTCCAAGTCGGTGATCACGACCCCCTGATCGCGGGCGGCCCCGAGGAGGACCCGATCCTCGATGTCGGACTTGAGCTTCGAGCGGTAGAGTTCAAACGCCTTGTTCAGATACTGCTCGTGGGCCGGAGCGCTCTTCTTGAGCACCTGCAGTTCGAACTCGAGATACTTGCGGAGGTCGTCGCTCGTGATGATCTCGTCGTTCACTTTCGCAACGATGCCCGGGCTGAGGAAGGTGAGTTCTTTCAGCTCCTCGGGGGTGAGGGACGGACCCGCCGCGGCCGGCACGGGGTCGGCGGCCCCGGAACCCGAGACGACGATCAGGCCCGCGGCGGCGATATTGAGCAGCACCCGTCCTGGACGCATCGGAAACACCCCGGCAAAACCCGATATATTATCTGGATTTGCGTCACAAAGTCAAGGGAAAGGCCATGCCGCCCCCCCCGAGTCCCCGCGATCCCTTCGCCATGGCCCTCGAGGCCTTCCGCGATCACCTGATCGCGGAGCGTCAGGCGAGCCCGAACACGGTCTCGGCCTACGGCCGCGACCTCACCCGGCTCTGCGCCTTCCTCCGGGAAAGGGGGCGGAGCGGCCCCGCCGCGGCCCGGCTCGAAGACGTCGTCGGGTTCATGCAGGAGGAGCGGAAACGAGGATGCGGCGGAAACTCGATCGTCCGGGCCCTCGTCGCGGGCCGAATGTTCTTCCGGTTCTGCGTGGCGAACGATCTCGCGTCGATCGACCCGACCGAGCATCTCGACACGCCGAGGATCTGGCGACGCCTGCCCGACACCCTGGATACGACGGAAGTGGAGAGACTGCTGGAGGCGCCGGACGTCCGGACCCCGCTCGGGAAACGGGACCGGGCGATCCTCGAGGTCTTCTACGCGTCGGGGGCAAGGGTGAGTGAGGTCGGCGGGCTGAGGACCGCGGATGTGAATCTCGAACTCGGCGTGGCGAAGTGTCTCGGGAAGGGAGACAAGGAGCGGATCATCCCGCTCGGCGAGCCGGCCGTGGCGGCGATCCGGGCCTATCTGAAGGAGGTGCGGCCCCGGCCGGCGCCGGGCNNNGCCGGGCGGAGCCAGTGATCCCCCCTGGCTGTTTCTAAGCGCCCGCGGCGGGCGGCTCCGCCGGGAGACGCTCTGGAAGCTGATCCGCCGCTACGGTCGCCTCGCGGGTCTCCGGACCCGCCTCCACCCGCACGTCCTGCGACACACCTTCGCCACCCACCTTCTGCAGCATGGCGCCGATCTGCGATACGTCCAGGAGCTCCTCGGCCACGTGAACATCGCCACCACCCAGATTTACACGCACGTCGACAAGGCCCGGCTCAAGGCGATCCACAGGAAATTCCATCCGAGGGGATGAGGCCATCGTGTAGTTCACCGGGGCCGCCGAGGTCGCTGTCACGTCAATGGGCGTCGGTCCTTCAGCGACTGGCGGCCGCGGTCGCACGGCGGGCCGCCTCATCCCGCGGTCGACCGGATCGCTGAGCCGCCGGACCGGGCCGCGGGGAGGGAAAACCAGAACGCCGCCCCCTTCCCGGGCCGGCCCTCCGCCCCGACCTTCCCTCCATGACGGGAGATGATCCGCCGGACAATGGCGAGGCCGACGCCGGTTCCCTCGAACTCCTTGAGGCCATGCAGTCGCTCAAACATCCCGAACAGGCGATGGACGTACTGCTCGTCGAAACCCACCCCGTTGTCCTCCACGCGAAAGACCAGGTCCGGGCCCTGAGTTTCCGCTCCGATCCGCACCTTCGGCTCGTCGCGCGGGCGGGTGAATTTCCAGGCATTGCCGAGCAGGTTGACCCACACCTGCCTCAGAAGGGCGCGGTCACCGCGGACCACGGGCAGCGAGTCCCACTCCACCTGCACCCGACGTTCCGGTTCGGCCCGGGCCAGTTCCTCGGCCACCGAGCGCGCCAGCGACTCCATCTCCACCGACTCCCCCCCCACCTCCTGCTGCCCGATGCGCGCGAAGGACAGGAGATCGTCGATGAGCTGGGACATCCGGAGGGTGTTGTCACGGATCACCCCCAGCAGGCGGCTCGCCTCCCCGTCCAGTCGGGTCCGGTAGTCATTCTCGAGGATTCCCGAGAACGCATTGATGGCGCGCAGGGGGGCCCGGAGATCGTGCGAGACCGTGTACGAGAAGGCCTCGAGTTCGCGGTTGGCCTCCGCGAGGGCGGAGGTTCGCTCGGCCACCCGCCGGTCGAGGTCCTCGTTCAGGCGGCGCAGTTCCTCGTCGGCCCGCTTCCGTCCCGTGACCTCCCGGGCAATCCCCTGGACGGCGATCACACGACCTCCGGCGTCGAAGACCGGCGTCTCGCTCACCTCGAGCCAGCGGATGCTGCCGTCCTTGTGGTAAATCTCGACCTCGTAGGGCGGCTGGCGGATCCCGCGGATGCTCAGGTCGGTGTGCCGGACCACCTCCAGATTGACCGGATGGGCCGTGAGGTGGCGCGTGTAGTGGGTGAGGAATTCCTCAGGGGTGTACCCGAGAATCTTGGAGATGGAAGGACTCAGATAAGTGAACACCCCGTTGATGTTGTGCGCGTAGATGAAGTGGGTCTCTTCGATGCTCTCGACGAGGCTGCGGTACTTCTCCTCCCGCTCCCGCAGGGCGTCTTCGGCGCGGCGCCGATCGGTGACATCGAGACCGGTCCCGACGATGTACTCGATCTCGCGGCCCGGCCCGAGGAGGGCGGTCACCGTCCAGGCGATCCGCCGGCGCTCTCCCGAACGGGTCCAGAGTTCGTCCTCGCTGAAGAGCGGGAGTTGATCCCGGGTGAGAGAAAGAGCCAGCTCGCGGATGCGGGGAATCCCCGGCGGCGAGATCAGGACGTCCCAGAAGCGACGGCCGCGCACCTCCTCGAACGAGTATCCGGTGAGGACCTCGCAGGCCCGGTTGAAGCGCACGATCCGGCCGTCCTGATCCGTGACACAGACGAGGACGCCGGCGTTGGCGACCACGGCCGCCGTGAAGTCGAGTTCGCGGCGGAGCGATCCGGGCTGCGCCCGGGATGGCGCGGACACGCCGCTGCCATTGCTGCCGGCGGCTGGACCTTTCTGGGCGGTTCGCGCGGCCGTGGCGGCCTTGTGTCTCACGGGCGCCTCTCGCGGCGTTGGGATGCTGATCTGGTGCTCTACTGATGCTGCTACGCTACTCTGATGGCCCCTCCCCCTCAACCGAGTCCCCGAGCAGGCCCCCGCCATCCGCAGGGGCACGGCGGCGCCGTGCCCCTACGGACGGCGAGTCTTGAGACAGTCTGTCAGTGAATCAGGATAAGCAACAGTCGCGGCTCCAGCATAACGCGGGCCATCGGGGAGTCAAGAGAGAAGTGAACATGGATAATGACTGGAGCCCTGCGTGCAAATCAATCGGAGGTGTCCTTCTCGGCCCGCGTCCACAGTTGTGACCCGAAGGCGGCGCTCTCGACGTGCCCGTCGAACAGGAGGACGTTGATGTCCTCATTCCCGTTTCGGCCTGTTCACGGCTCCCCTTCCCTCGTCCCCGCGATCTCGTCTGCCCGATTCAGCGGCCCCCTACCACGCGAGCGTCTGCGCCCCGATCTCCGCGAGGCGCCAGAGCGATCCGGGGAAGAGCCCGAGGTGGAGCACCCCATAGCCGGAGACGACGATGGCCAGCGTGGTGGCCGGCGAGTAGGTGGGCGTGATGCCGGTTTCCGTCTCCCGCATGTACATGAGCACTACCAGACGCAGGTAGTAGTAGACCGAGATGACGCTCGTGAGGACGCCGATGACGGCGAGATCGGTGTGGCCCGTGGCGACCGCGCTCCGGAAGAGGCCGAACTTCGCCATGAACCCCGCGGTCGGCGGAATCCCGGCGAGCGAGAGGAGGAAGATCGAGAAGGCGATCGCGATGAAGGGATGGCGGAAGCCGATCCCGGCGAAGTCCTCGATGAGCAGGTACTCGCGCCGCCGGCGACCGAACCAGACCACCACCGCAAAGGCGCCCATCGTCATCAGGGTGTAGGCGATGAGGTAAAAGGCGATGTCGGGGGTGCCGACCGTCACCGAACCGTCGGTCTGCCGCCGGTCGACCGCCGCGACAAGCCCGACGAGCAGGTAGCCGGCGTGCGCGATGCTGGAATAGGCGAGCATCCGCTTCACGTTCGTCTGAACCACCGCGGCCAGATTCCCGCCGATCATCGTCAGCATCGCGATGAGCCAGAGCACCTCCGTCGCCGGAATCGTGTAGGAGGCGAAGAGCGACAGGGCGATTCTCGCGAACATGGCGAAGGCGGCCGCCTTCACCCCGGTGGACATGAACGCGGTCACCGGGGTGGGCGCCCCTTCGTAAGCGTCCGGGGCCCAGCCGTGGAACGGCACCGCCGCGATCTTGAAGCAGAGCGCCGTAACGATCAGGGCGGAACCCACCAGCAGCAGGTCCCCGCGGGCGAAGTCGATCCGGGAGGCGGCCCGCGCGATGTCCGGCAGCGCGGTGCTCCCCGTCGCCCCGTACACGAGCGCGATGCCGTACACCAGCACGGCCGAGGAGAAGGCCCCGATGATGAAGTACTTCAGGGCGGACTCATTGGATCGCAGGTCGGTCCGGGCCAGCCCGCACAGGATGTAGAGCGCGATCGACATCACCTCGAGGCTGAGGAGGGCCACCACGAGGTCCATCGCCGACGCCATCAGCATCATTCCGGCCGTGGCGAAGAGGATCAGCGCGAAGAACTCGCCGAAACGCAGATCCATGCGTTCCAGGTAGCCGAGCGAGATCAGGCAGGTGAGTCCCGCCGCGAGGAGGAAGACGGCGTCGAAGACAAGCACGTACCCGTCGCAGCGGATGGCGGCGCCCATCCCCCCCATCGGGGTGAAGCACTCGACGGGCGCGACCCCTCCCGATCCGAACTCGCCCCACAGCAGGAGGACCGCGGCCCCGGCGGCGAGAAGCCCGAAAAGGCTGAGACCGGCGATGGGAAGAAGATCCCGCGGGCCCTTCCCGCAGCGGGCGTCGACGATGAGGAGCAGCGTCCCGAAACCGCAGAGGATCAGGATCGGCGAGGAACACCAGAAGTCCTGAGGGCTAATGGGCATCGTGGCCGGCCCTCCTCCCTTCCCCGTCGGGAGAGGGACCCGGGGGGAGGGCGACCTGCCGGCCCTCCTCGCCCACCCTCACCCTGTTCTCTCCCAACGGGAGCGGGGTGAAGCAGAATTCGGCCCCGGCGGCCGCCTCGCCGTCGGCCTCCCCCCGCGCCGTCCGGACCGGCCGGAACTCCAGCCGGTAGTCGGAGCGCTCCGTGACCCAGTGATCGATCGAGGCCGCGCTCCGGTCGAGGAAAGTCCCGGGCTGGATCCCCATCCAGAGGATGAAGACCAGGATCGGCGCGAGAACGGCGATCTCGCGACCGGAGAGGTCTTTGAGAACCTGGTTCTTCGGGTTCGCGGTCGGCCCGTAGAGGACCCGCTGGACCATCGAGAGCATGTACATCGCGCCGAGGATCACCCCGGTCCCCGCGATGATCGCGAACCGCCGGTCCTCCATGCCGAAGGCGCCGACGAGGACGAGGAACTCGGCGACGAATCCGCTCAGCCCGGGCAGGCCGATGGAGCCGAGGGTGATGATGACGAACAGGATCGCGAAGTGCGGCATCACCGTGGCGATTCCGCCGTAGTCCTCGATGAGGCGGGTGTGCCGCCGCTCGTACAGCATCCCCACGCAGAGGAAGAGCGCCCCGGTGGTGAGACCGTGGCTCAGCATCTGCATGAGTCCGCCCTGCGCGCCGCAGAGGCCGAAGGCGAAGAGGCCGAGCATGACGTATCCGAGATGGCTCACGCTCGAATAAGCGACCATCTTCTTGAGATCGGGCTGGACAAACGAGACGAGCGCGCCGTAGACGATCCCGATCACGGCAAGGGCGCAGAGCGCCGGAGCGAAGTACTCCGCCGCCTCGGGGAAGAGCGGGATGGCGAACCGCATGAAGCCGTAGGTCCCCATCTTCAGGAGGACGGCCGCGAGAATCACGCTCCCGCCCGTGGGCGCCTCGACATGCGCGTCGGGCAGCCAGGTGTGGAGCGGGAACATCGGGACCTTGATGGCGAAGGCGAGGGCGAAGGCGCCGAAGAGCCAGCACTGGGCCTGGAACGGGATGCTCATCCCGTAGAGGTCCAGCAGATTGGTCGACGGCGCATGGACCTTCGCATGCTCAAAGTAGAGCCACAGGACAGCCACGAGCATGAGCACGCTGCCCACCATCGTGAAGAGCATGAACTTCACGGCCGCGTAGATGCGACGCTGCCCGCCCCACACGCCGATCAGCAGGAACATCGGGAGCAGCATGGCCTCCCAGAACAGGTAGAAGAGGACGAAGTCCAGGGCGACCAGGGCCCCGATCATCGTCGATTCGAGGAGGAGGAAGCAGAGCAGGTAGGCCTTGAGTCGCTTCTCGACGGCATGCCAGGCGGAGAGAATCACGAGGGGGGTGAGAAAGGTCGTGAGGAGGACGAGCCAGAGGCTGATGCCGTCGATCCCCACGCAGTAGGTCACGCCCCACTCGGGAATCCACCGGTACCGCTCCCCGAACTGGACGGCGGCCGTCCCCTCGTCGAATCGGTACACGCAGTGGAGCGAGATCAGGAACTCGGCCAGCGTCAGACCGAGCGTCCCTTTGAGGAGCAGGTCCCGGTCCTCGGACGATACGAGGGCGACGAGGATCGCCCCCACCACCGGGAAGAGGATCAGGATCGTCAGGATGTGGGCATCGACGAATTCGAGCATGGTTCTCCGGCTAAGCAAATCCGCCGAGCCACAGGAACGCCCCCAGCACCACGGCCCCCCCGGCCCAGAGCAGGATGGCCGAGTGCTGGACGTTGCCGGTCTGGAGCGACGTCGTCGCGTTCCCTCCCCCCTTCACCGCCCCGGCGATTCCGTGGACCCCGGCGCCGTCGATCATCAGGCCGTCGCCGATCTTCCAGCACACGAACGAGAAGGCGCGGAGCGGGAGCACCACGAACAGGAGGTAGAGTTCGTCCACGTAGAACTTGTTGGAGGAGAGGGCGTGGAGTCTCCGCCACGAACCCGCCCAGGACTCGGCGAGGGCCAGTTTCCGGGGATAGAGCCAGAGCGCGAATCCCATCCCGGCCAGCGCCACGGCGCTCGCGGCCCCCATCCAGCCCAGTTCGGCCAGAGCGGTGTGCGGATGCGGGATCTCCACCGGACTCACGATCACCGGCTCGAGGAAGTGCCCCATGAAATTCGTCGCCCCGAGCGCGTGCGGAAGGCCGAGCGCCCCTCCCACCACCGAAAGCACGGCCAGCAGGAGAAGCGGCAGGACCATGGAGGGAGGCGACTCATGGAGGTGATGCCGGACCTCCTCACTGGCCCGGCTCGCGCCGAGAAAGGCGAGCGCGGCGCAGCGGAACATGTAGAACGCGGTGAGGGCGGCCGTCAGTCCGCCCAGGACGAGGAGGGCCGGCCCTCCGCGCGGACTCTGCCAGGCGGCCCAGAGAATCTCGTCCTTGCTGAAGAAGCCCGAAAGGAGCGGAAATCCCGCGATGGCCGCGGCTCCGACGAAAAAGGTGCAACAGGTGTACGGAAGCATCCGGTAGAGCCCGCCCATCTTCCGGATGTCCTGCTCGCCCGACATCGCGTGAATCACGCTCCCCGCCCCGAGGAAGAGGAGCCCCTTGAAAAAGGCGTGCGTCGTCAGGTGGAAAATGCCGGAGGAGAAGGCCCCGACGCCGACGGCGAGGAACATGTAGCCGAGCTGGCTGATCGTCGAGTAGGCGAGGACCTTCTTGATGTCCGTCTGCGTGATCGCGATGAGCGCGGCGAAGAGGGCGGTGGAGGCCCCCACCCAGGCGACCACGGCCATGGCCGCCGGGGCGCCGGTGTAGAGGAAATTCATCCGGACGATCATGTAGACGCCGGCGGTGACCATGGTGGCGGCATGAATGAGCGCGCTCACCGGGGTGGGACCGGCCATCGCGTCGGGAAGCCAGACGTAGAGCGGAAGCTGCGCCGACTTCCCGCAGGCCCCCACAAACAGCAGGAGCGCGGCCACCGTCCCCACCGTCCATCCGCCCCAGGAGGTCGTCTCGAACAGGGATCGCTTCTCCTGAAGGTCGGAAAAGTCCAGCGACCCTCCGGTCACCCCGGTCGCCTGGACCTGGGTCCAGAACAGGAGCAGCATCCCCATCACGAAAGCGGCGTCGCCGATCCGGTTGACGATGAACGCCTTCTTCCCGGCGGACGCCTTCGCCGGGTCCTCGAACCAGAACCCGATCAGGAGGTAGGAGCAGAGCCCCACCCCCTCCCAGCCGACGAACAGGAGGGGGAGGTTCTTCGCGAGCACGAGGACGAGCATGTTGAAGGTGAACAGGTTCAGGAAGGCGAAGTAGCGCCGGTATCCGGCGTCGTGCGCCATATACCCGAGCGAGTAGACATGAATGAGAAAGCCGACTCCCGTGACGACGGCGCACATCACCGCCGAAAGCGGGTCCATCGCCAGATCGATCCCGATCTTGAGCGGTCCGACCGCGATCCAGTCGCCCATCCGGGAGACGATCGCGCCGTGCTCATGCACGTGCCAGGCCGACCCGAAGGCCACGGCGGCGGCGAACCCGACCGCCAGCACGGCGACCACGCCGCTGCAGATCTTCGGGAGGAGCCGCCCCACCGTGGCGCAGAAGAGGGCGCCCAGCAGCGGGAGCAGCGGAATCCAGTGAAGCGAGTCAGCCATTCGGTCTCAAACTTTCCCTTACCTCTTACCCGCTACCCCTGAGGTACGAGGTTACCGCATTGTCATCCTGAGCTCAGCAGGCCTCCGGTCGGCCGGCTGAGCGAAGGATCGCCAACGTCGGAGTCTGCGAACCGCACACGCTGGTGATCCTTCGCCTCGGCCTGCGGCCGAGGCTCAGGATGACAATTCGACGCCTCGGACCTCGCGGAGACTCCACGTCCCTGCGGACGGCAGGGTGGTGCAGGTATTCGCCTCGGGCTGCCTGGCGCTGCAGGGCCAATCCCTCACCCCTTCATGAGATTCACTTCATCCGCGTTCACCGTCCCGCGGTTCCGGAACATCGCCACCACGATCGCGAATCCGACCGCCGCCTCGACCGCCGCCAGCACCACGATGAAGAGCACGACGGCATGCGCCCCGTCCCCGGCATACTGCCGGGCGAATCCGACGAACGCGAGATTCCCCGCGTTCAGCATGAGCTCGATCGACATGAAGATGGCGATCAGGTTCCGCCGGATCAGCACTCCGACGGTCCCGATCCCGAACAGGACCGCGCTCAGCAGGATGACATGTTCGAGCGGGATCACTTGTCCCCCCCCCCCGAGACCTTCCGGCTGGCGAGGAGAACGGCGCCCACGATCCCGATCAGGATGAAGAGCGACGTGAGTTCGAAGGCGAGGAGATAGTCGCGGTAGATGAGGAGCCCGACCGAGGCGAGGGTGCCGTACGATCCGGGATCGAGCGTCGCGGCGGGAATCGCCAGCACGTCGTCGGCGCACCGCACGGCGGCGCCCCAGATCATCGCGGCCACGAGCAGCACAGCGAGCCCCTTGGCGATCGACGGCCGCGGCGGTCCGATCTCCTCGTCCGAGAGATTGAGGAGCATGATGACGAAGATGAACACCACGAGAATGGCGCCGGCATAGACCAGAATCTGAATCGCCGCCACGAAATGCGCCTGCAGGAGCGCGAAAATTCCCGCAAGGGAAAGGAGCGTGAGGATCAGGTTCATGGCTTGCGCCACGGGGTTCCGGCGGGTCACCACGAGGATCGAGGCGACAATGGCCACGACCGCGAGAAGATAGAAGGCGGTGGCGGGCAGGTTGTCGGGATGAAGGGCGTCGGGCATCGGGGCTCGCGTTCGGGCAGTTCTCTCGGTTGCCCCGTCCGTCCTGAGCGAGCCCCGCCATCCGTACGGCGGGGCGAGTCGAAGGACGGCCTGCGGGGCGCCCTTCGACTCGGGGCTCGCGGCGCGAGCCCCTCGCCCAGGGCGAACGGTCGCTGGCTCAGTGGTTCAGCAACGTGTCGATGTCGAAGATCATGCTCTTCCGGCTCGTGTCCGCCAGCTCGTACTTCCCGGTGTCCATCCGGATCGCGTCGCAGGGACAGGCCTCGACGCACAGTCCGCAAAAAACGCACCGGAGCATGTCGATGTCGAACTTCATCGGCCGCTTCTCGATCGTCTTCGTCGGAGACTCCTCGGCCTCAATGTGAATGCAGACCGCCGGGCAGGCGGTGGCGCAGAGCATGCAGGCCACGCAGCGCGGCGTCCCGTCCTCCCGCTTGAGCAGACGGTGCCGGCCGCGGTACCGCTCCGGGGCGTTCAGCGGACGCTTCACATCCGGGTAGTTGATCGTCGGCATCTCGCTCTGGTGAGTGAGGTTCGTCACCAGATGACGGAGCGTGATTCCGAGCGCCTTCGCCGTCTCGGGCAGATACAAGTCTTCAGAGAGTCCCATGATTCACCCGGTGAATCCGAGCCCGAACCGCGGATCGTCCTTCCAGATCACCAGCATCACGGCGGCGGTGACGATCAGATTGAGGAGCGCCAGGGGGAGCATCGTCCGCCAGCCGAGCTTCATCAACTGATCGAAGCGGAACCGCGCCTGGGTCCAGCGGACCCAGACGAAGAGCCAGAGCAGGGACCCGACCTTGGCGGCGAAGGAGGTCACCTGGCACAGGGCGGTCAACGCCTGGCCGGCGACGTCGGTCCCGAACCAGCCATGGAGCCTTTCCGTCGTCACGAACGGGATCTGCCATCCGCCGAGGAAGAGGGTGGTCACCATGGCGGAGATGGTCACCATGCTCATGTACTCCGACATGAAGAAGATCGCGAACTTCATCCCGCTGTATTCCGTGTGGTATCCGGCCACCAGTTCCGAGTCGCCCTCGGGGAGATCGAACGGCAGGCGGTTCGCCTCGGCGAAGCCCACGACGAGAAAGAGGACCGCTCCGACCGGCTGGACGAAGATCCCCCACTTCCAGATCGGACCGGCCTGGGCCTGGACGATCACCTCGGGGCGGAGCGACTGGTAGATGAGGAGCACCCCCATGATGGTGAGTCCCATCGAGACCTCGTAGGAGAGCATCTGCGAGGCGGAGCGGAGCGATCCGAGAAGACTGAACTTGTTGTTCGAGGCCCAGCCCGCGAGCGCGATCCCGAGCACGCCGAGCGAGGCGACGCCGAAGGCGTAGAGGATGCCGGCGTCGAGCCGCGCGACCTGCAGCGGGATGGTCTCGCCGGCGATCGTGACGTCGGCGGCGAACGGAACCCCGGCGAAGGCGCCGATCGCCGGGATGAGGAGGAGCGCCGGCGCCATGTAGAAGAAGACGGGATGCGCCCCCGCCGGAACCACCTTCTCCTTGGTGATGAACTTCATCGCGTCCGCGATCGTGTGCCAGAGGCCGAACATCCGGATCCCGAAGATGCTGGCCCGCTCCGGTCCCCGGCGGTCCTGGATGAACGCGCTGCCGCGCCGTTCGAGCAGCACCATGAACGGCACCACGTTCATGATGGCGATCGGCACCACGATCGCCTTGGCGAGGGTGGAGACGAGGACAATGTTCTGGCGGAGGAAGTCTTCCATCGGTGAATCAGACGGCTCCTTTACACCAGGGACGCCGGTTGCTCCGCCACGGCCGCCGCCGGCACGGCCCCCAGCGGACCGATGAGGTCATACGTCAATCCCGCGAAAAACTTCGAGGCCTGCGCCAGCGACGTAAAGGCGGCCCGCGGGGAGGTCCATCCGAAATCGGCCCCGAGCATCTTCGCGAGCCCGAGCAGGATCTCCAGCTCGGTCCGCGCGTGCCCCGGGGGCGGGATGGCGGCGCGCGACCGCTGCACGCGACCGTCGAACCGCGTGTAGGTCCCATCCTTCTCCTGGGCGGCGGCGCCGGGCAGAACGACGTGCGCCAGGGCGGTGGCCGCCGAAGGGTGGGAGGCGATCACGATCAGGTTCTCCACCGAGGCGAGGGCGTGCTCCGCGGCCGCCGGGTTGGGGGAGCGGCCGACGAGGTCGGGGTCCATCACGAGGAGCGTCCGGATGCGCTTCTCCGCACAGGCGGACAGCAGGTCCTCGGCGCCGGTCCAGGCGCCCGCCGAGGCCGCGATCTCACGCACCCCGCGCGAGTTCGGATTGTGGTCGGGTCGGATCAGCAACCCGTCGGCCGGGGGAAGAGGCAGGATTCCCACCTCGGTTTCGAGCGAAGCCACCGGCGCTCCGCGGAGCGCCTGGGCGAACAGCCGCTCGAAGGCGAACAGTTCCTCGTTCGTCGACCGGTTCGAGACGAAGCCCGCCACCCCCGCCCCGGACTCCCGCAACTTCTGGGCGGCGAAGGCGAGCGCCTCGTTCCAGGAGGCCGGTTCGAGCGTGCCCCCGGCGCCCCGCCGCATCGGCTGGGTCAGCCGTCGGGCGTCCAGCGTGTGGTGGTAGGCGGACCGGCCGGCGTCGCACATCCAGAAGCCGTTCACGGCGGGGTTGAGACGGGGCGTCTGCCGCCACAACCTCCCCTCGTCCTCCTCGACGGTCATGTTGCAGCCGGTCGCGCAGTGCGTGCAGATCGCCGCCGTCTTCTTGAGGAACCAGACGCGCTTCCGAAACCGGAAATCGCGGCTCGTGAGGGCGCCGACCGGACAGATGTCCACGATGTTGTAGTCGTAGGTCCCGTTGAGTTCGCGGCCCGGCATCACCTGGAGTTCGCTGAAGGTCCCGCGATTCACGATACCGAGCGACGGGGCCTTCGTCACCTCGTCGTAGAACCGGATGCAGCGCGTGCAGAGGATGCAGCGCTCCGTATCGAGCACGATCTTGGGGCCGAGGTCCACGATCTTGTGCTTCCGGATCTTGTCGGGCGGCTCGATCCGGCTGTCCTCGCGCGACCAGCCGAAGTAATTGTCCTGGAGCATGCACTCGCCCGCCTTGTCGCAGATCGGACAGTCGAGCGGGTGGTTGATGAGGATGAATTCGAGGACCGAATGCTGTCCCTGCTTCACGCGCGGCCCCTGCGTGTCCACCACCATCCCCTCGGAGACGACGGTGCTGCAGGAGGTCTGGAGCTTGGGGAGCATCGCGATGACCGGCTTCCCGGCGGCGTCGAGCTCGGGCGTCCGGTCCGGTTTCATCTTCGGCAGGCCGACGTCGACGAGGCACATCCGGCAGTTCGCCGGGGCCGAGAGGGCCGGATGGAAGCAGAAGTGCGGGATGTGGATGCCGTGCTTGAGCGCGGCCTCCAGCACGCGCGTGCCGGGGGCTACTTCAAGAGTCTTTCCGTCGATGGTGAATTTCGGCATAAAACCGCGCTCAGTGCGTTTGCGGACACCCCCGATGTTCGACATGCGCCTCGAGCACCGGCCTGAACTTCTTGATGACCGCCTGCATCGGCATCGCCGCCGCGTCGGAGAGGACGCAGATCGTGATCCCGGCCATGTTGTTCGCGATGCTGAAGGCGAGGTCGATGTCCGCCTTCGTCCCCTCCCCGTGCTCGATCTTGTGGAGGACGCGCGCCAGCCAGCCGGTCCCTTCGCGGCAGGGGGTGCACTGGCCGCACGACTCGTCCTGGAAGAACTCCTCGATGCGGAGCAGCACCTTGAGGAGACAGACCGAGTCGTCGATCACCATCACCGCGCCGGAGCCGGCCATCGAACCGGCCGCGCGAAGCGAGTTGAAGTCCATCGGCACGTCGATCTCGGACGGAAGAAGCCACCCGGACGAGGCCCCGCCCGGGATCACGGCCGCCAGTTGCCGCCCCGGGCGCAGTCCGCCGCACACGTCGTAGATCAGCGTCCGGAGCGGAATCCCCAGCGGCAGTTCGTAGTACCCGGGCTTCATCACGTGACCGCTCACGGTCAGCATCCGCGTCCCCGTGTTCTTCGGGACGCCGATCGAGGCGAACCACGCGGCGCCCTTCACGATGATGTCCGGGACGTTCGCGAGGGTCTCGACGTTGTTGATGATCGTCGGCCCCTGGAAGAGGCCGATCACCGCCGGGAACGGCGGCTTCGAGCGCGGCTGTCCGCGCTTGCCCTCGAGCGATTCCAGGAGCCCCGTCTCCTCGCCGCAGATATAGGCCCCGGCGCCGGTGTGGACGTGGATGTCGAGATCGAACCCGCTCCCGAGGATGTTCTTCCCGAGCAGCCCCGCGGCGGTGCGGGCGTCGATCGCCTTCTGGACGATCTCCTGCGCCTTCCCGAACTCCCCGCGGATATAGACGTAGGCGGTGTGCGCCCCGATGGCGTACGAACAGATGGAGGCCCCCTCGAGGAACATGTGGGGGTCCTGCTCCATCAGGTAGCGGTCCTTGAAGGTCCCCGGTTCCCCCTCGTCCGCATTGACGGTCAGGTAGTGCGGTTCCTTCGACTTCCGGTCGATGAACGACCACTTGAGCCCGGCGGAGAAGCCCGCCCCGCCGCGCCCGACGAGACCGGACTGCTTTACCACCTCCGTCACCTCATCCGGCTTCATCTCCTCCAGGACCTTGCGCCAGGCCGCATTCCCGCCGTCCCGTTCGTACAGCGCGAGGCTCACGGGGTCGGGGTTGTTGAAGCGGCGCGTGACGATCAGGGTGTCCTCGGTCTTCCAGCGCCGGATGTAGTTCGCCTCGTTCGGGATCCACAGTTCCCCGGCGCGCTCCGGGTCGTCCAGGATCCGGTCGACGGCGTCGGTCGTGAGGTTTTCGCAGTAGGTGTCGTTCACCATCATGACCGGCGCGGTGCCGCAGGAGGCGAGGCACTCCACGGTCTCGAGCGAGAACTTCCCGTCGGCGGTCTTCTGGTCGGGACGGATGCCGAGCCGCCGGCAGACGTGATCCACGATCTTCTGCGACCCGTTCAGCATGCAGGAGACGTTGGTGCAGACCTGGAGGTGATACTTCCCGGGGGGCTCGCGATGGAACAGCGTGTAGAATCCGACGACTTCGTGGACCTGGACCGGCGCGAGGCCCAGGAGGCCGGCGACGTACTCGATCACCTCGTTGGAGACGCAGCCGAACTCGCGCTGCGCGAGTCTCAGGGTGGGGATCAGGGCCGCCCGCCGGTGCTTCTCCGGGTAGTGCGTGAGCAGGACCCGGAACTTCGCGAGGGCGGCTTCGGAGAAGACGACAGGAGGGGAGGCGACGGCGGTGGGCATGCTATCGGTCCAGTTCTCCGGCGATGATGTTGATGCTCCCCAGGGTGGCGATCAGGTCCGCCAGCATCTGCCCTTCGACCATTTCAGGGAAGGCGGCGAGGAAGCAGAAGCAGGGCGGCCGCACCCGGACCCGCCACGGCTTCCCGGTGCCGTCGCTCACCACGAGGAACCCCAGTTCCCCGTTCGCGGCCTCGGTGCAGTCGTAGACCTCCCCCTTCCGGGGCTTCACCCCCTCGATGACGAGCTTGAACTGGCGGATGATCGCCTCGATGTTCGTGTAGACCTGGCTCTTCGGAGGGAGCGCCACCGCTGGATCATCGCAGAGCACCGGGCCGCCCGGAAGGTCCTTCACCGCCTGCTGGAGAATCCGGAGCGACTGCCGCATCTCCTCCATCCGGACAAGGAAACGCGCGTAGGTGTCGCCGGCGGTGTGGGTCGGAATCTCGAACTGGAACCGGTCGTAGCAGAGGTAGGGCCGGTCGCGACGGACGTCGTACTTCACGCCGGTGGCCCGCAGACAGGGGCCGGTGAAGCCGTAGGAGACCGCCTTCTCCTTCGAGATGGCGCCGATCCCCTTCGTGCGGTCGATGAAGACGCGGTTTTTCGCGAGCAACCCCTCCACGTCTTCGATCGTCTTCGGGCACTTCTCGATGAACGCCTTGAGCCGGTCGGCCCATCCCGGAGGGGCGTCCCACGCGAGGCCGCCGATGCGGGTGTAGGTGGTGGTGAGCCGGGCGCCGCAGAGCGCCTCGATCAGTTCGTAGATGTCCTCGCGGGCCCGGAAGAAGTACCAGAAATTGGTCAGGGCGCCGATGTCCACCGCGTTCGTGCCGACGCAGACGAGGTGGTCCATGATCCGCGCCAGTTCGGAGATGATCACCCGGATGTAGACCGCGCGCTCGGGGATCTGGAGTCCCATGAGGCGTTCCACCGCCTGGCAGTAGCCGACGTTGTTCATCATCGACGAGCAGTAGTTCAGGCGGTCGGTGTACGGAATCACCTGGGTGTAAGTCCCCTTCTCGGCCGACTTCTCGAACGCGCGGTGGAGATAGCCGATCTCGGGGACGCACTTGACGATCGTCTCGCCGTCGAGGTCGAGATGGAAGCGCAGCGTCCCGTGCGTGGCCGGGTGCGACGGTCCGATGCTGATGTGCATCCGGGAGTCGAGGTAGTCGCGGGTTTCGACGGTCATGTCAGGTCCAATCGTCCTTCTCTGTATCGCTTCCCCCGAAGAGGGAAGGGCGAGACTCCATCTCGGCCGGCGAGCCCCGTAGGGGCGGCCCTTGTGGCCGCCCGACTGTGGAGCGGCCGAGCCCCGCGCCCCTCCCCCTCCCCTTCGGGGAGGGTGGAGAAAACGGTCGCACCTTCACACCGGAATCCGATCCCCCGGCGGGAGGTTCTCGGGGATCAGCGGCTGCCGCTCGTTGATGGCGTAGTCCTTCCGGAGCGGATGTCCCTGGAACTCGTCGTACATCAGGATCCGGCGGAGGTCCGGGTGGCCTGTGAAGCGGAGGCCGTACATGTCCCACACCTCGCGCTCGAACCAGTTCGCGCTTTTCCAGACCGGCGTCATCGAGTCGATCGCTGGATCCTCGACCGGCACCGGCGCCTTGATGAAGAGCCGGGTCCTGTTCGCGATGGAATACAGGTTGTAGACGACGTCGAACCGCGGGACGCGCTCCAGCCAGTCGATGCAGGTGAGGTCGGCGAGCAGATCGAACCCGTGCTCGTCGCGCAGGAACCGGCCGGCGGGGACGATCGTGTCGCGGCGTACGACGACAAAGGTGCAGGCCGCGTCGACGTACGACGACTCGATGGCTTCGCCGAATCGCGCCTTGAGGAGGTCGGGAAACGCAGAGGTGTCGGTCATGGATGCGGAATCCGTCTACGCCGTCTGGGCCGCGGGCGCCTGTTTCGAATCGATCTTCTCCTGGATCTTGATCAGCGCTGTGAGGACGGCCTCCGGCCGTGGCGGGCAGCCGGCGACGTAGACATCGACGGGGATGATGCGGTCGATCCCCTGGACGGTGGCGTAATTGTCGTAGAAGCCCCCGGACGAGGCGCAGGCGCCCATGGAGATGACCCACTTGGGCTCGCACATCTGGTCGTAGATGCGCTTGAGGACGGGGGCCATCTTCTCGGAAACGGTGCCGGCCACGATCAGGAGATCGGACTGCCGCGGGGAGAAGCGGACCACCTCGGCGCCGAACCGGGCCATGTCGTAATGCGATCCGACGGTGGCCATGAACTCGATGGCGCAGCAGGCGGTCCCGAACGGCATCGGGTAGAGGGACCACTTCCGCGCCCAGTTGATCGCCTCGTTCAGCCGGGTGGAGATGAAGGAGTCGCCGAAGGCGTTTTCTATTCCCATTCGAGCGCCCCTTTCCGCCAGGCGTAGTAGAGTCCGACCGCGAGGACGAAGAGGAAGAGCGCCACCTCCACGAACCCGATCAGGCCGAGCGGCATGAAGAGCACCACCCACGTGTAGAGGAAGACCGTCTCCACGTCGAAGAGCAGAAAGAGCAGGGCGACGATGTAGAAGCCCACCTTGAAGCGCTGCCGGGCCGTTCCCACGCCGAGAATGCCGCACTCGTACGGCTCCAGTTTGGTCGGATTCGGCTGGCGCGGTCCGAGGAAGTGGTCCAGGCCGATCAGGAACACCGCCACGACGATCGCGAAAAGGACAAGAACGGCGATCGGGAAATACTGCGCGAGGGGGGACATAGAGCCTCTGGAACCGGCCTGCTGCAAACAGGTTAGCCCCGCGGAAATTGACTGTCAATGTTATTCCGGGCGGGTATACTCCGCGCGCATCGAACGTGATGACCGACCCCCCGACCCCCCCGGTGAATCCCCCGCCCGCGCCGCCCGCGGAGGCGGCCTCCGTTCCCCCCGCGGCCGCCCCGCCCCCGGCGCTCCCCGCGCCGCCGTTCCCCGCACCGCGCTGGGAGATCTTCTCGTGGTGCATGTTCGATTTCGCGAATTCGTCGTTTACGACCGTGATCGTGACGGTGGTGTTTTCGGTCTACTTCGCCGATGTGGTCTGTGCGGGGCGCACGGATGCAGACTTTCTCTGGGGACTGGCCAATGCCCTTTCGCAGGGAGTCGTCCTCCTGACGGCCCCGATCGTGGGCGCCATCGCCGACTACTCCGGGGCCAAGAAGCGGTTCCTGACGGTTTCGTGGCTTTCCTGCTGCGTCTTCACCGCCTGCCTCTGGTTTGCGGAACCCGGAGCCGTTCTGCTGGCGATGGGTTTCTTCATCCTCGCGAACATCGCCTACTCGGCGGGGGAGAACTTGACGGCCTCGTTCCTTCCGGAACTCGCACGGCCGGAGGACATGGGGAAGGTCTCCGGTTACGGATGGGCCTGGGGATACATGGGGGGCCTGCTCTCCCTCGCGTTGTGCATCCCGCTCATCCGTCACGGCATCGACATCGGACACTCGGACGATGTCCGCCTCACCTGCCTCGTGATCTCACTGTTCTTCTTCCTGGCCGCCCTTCCCACCATCTTCGGCCTCCGCGAGCGTAAGGCGCCCCAGCCTCTGCCCTCCGGGCGCGGGTACGTCGCGACGGGGTTTTCAGAGGTGGGAAGGACGCTTCGGGGAATTCGCCATCATCCCGAACTGGCGAAGTTTCTCGGCGTGTTCCTCACCTACAATTGCGGGATCGCGATCGTGGTGTATTTTGCCTCGATCTTCGCGAAGTCGGAGATCGGGCTGACGCCCATCGAGCAGATCCTCTTCTTCGCCCTCCTGCAGATCACGAGCGCGGTCGGCGCCTTCGTGTTCGGGTTCCTGCAGGACCGGATGGGCGCCCGGACCACGATCGTGGTGACGCTGCTCCTGTGGATCGCCGTGGTGTCGGGATGCGCGGTGATTCCGGCAGGGTCGAAGAACCTGTTCTATCTCCTGGGCAACGCGGCCGGTCTGGCCATCGGCGCCAGTCAGTCCGCGGCACGCGCCCTGGTGGGGGTGTTCTCCCCCCCCTCCCGAAGCGCGGAGTACTTCGGATTCTGGGGCCTGTTCTGGAAGCTGTCGAGCGCCATCGG
>JACPTZ010000145.1 GCA_016192525.1 Planctomycetota bacterium | reverse complement strand
TCGCCAAGCCGGAGAAGGAACACCGCGGCGGCTCCCGGAGCTTCGCAATCGGATTGGGGGTGGACCCCGGTGCCTGAGGATTCCGTCGCGCCCGTGCCGCCGGAGAAAGTGCGCCGAGCCCTTCATCTCCTCCTCTTCCGCCGGGGACGCCGTCCGGGCGCGCGAGACTTGGAGCTGCGGAACCGAATCGGGAAGGACATCGATGCGGTCCTCGAGCGAGTCGACGCAATCCTGAGCGATCTGGACCTGAAGGTGAAACCCGTCACGGAACCGGGCCTCGTCGAGGAGGTCTACGGACCAGGCCTTCGGGAAGGTCTGGCGGAGCCAGGTGCTCTTCCCGGTGCCGCGAGGGCCGAGGAGAAAGAACGATCCCCGGGGCGGAGCGAGAATCCGGGGGCGGAGGGGCCTGTTCATGATGTCGTCATTTTACGGCGCATAATGACCCCGGTCAAGACGATTGCGGAATTCACCCGAAGTCGCGACGTGCGAGGTTACCGCATTGTCCTCCTGAGCCCAGCCGGCCGCTCCGCCACACAGATGGCAGACAGGCGTTTGGCCGGGTGGGCGAAGGATCACCAGCTTTGGAGTCTGCAAACCGCACACGCTGGTGATCCTTCGCCTCGGTCCTTCGCTGCGCTCAGGACAGGCTCTGCGGCCGAGGCTGAGGCGGGTCATCGTTGTGAAGCGCACGGCATCACGGCGGGCAGGTCTACTTCTCGAACATCTTCTCGCGGTCAAGATCAACCGTGACGTAGCGCTGGAGCGTGCCCATCCCGTCTTCTTTCTCGTAGAGCAGGCTGACGAGTCGCCGGGCAGGCCCGAAGTCATACTCCCCCCATGCCCGTGAAGGCTTCAACTGCTCCGGGGTGCATCCCCACTCCCGGGCCATTTCCTCGATCTCCTTCACGGCGATGGCCTCCGCTTTCTTGATGTCCTCCTCGGAGGGAGTCCAGGAGTCCGGGACCACCTGGAGATCGTCCATGTCGACGTTGACGTTCGAGATCCATGCCCCGCCTCGCTTGAGTTGGAGAGGGAGAATGCGGTGGGTGAGAAAGCGTGCCCACCCGGCCGCCGCCCTCAGGTCGAGCTTCTCGCCCGACGCAAACTCCACACCCAGCGGCAATGACTCCTTGTCCGGCACCACCAGCATCCCGGCGGGATCCGTCGGGTACGCCGCGATGAATTCGGCGAGATCGGCGAACCGACCGGCGACATGGGAGGCGGCGATGGTCGCGGCGAGGCGGATGTCTTCCGTCGATGGCTTCCAGTGCAGTCCGTACCACGTCCCCTTGGGGCGAAGAGGCCACACGTGGGCCACCTTGAAACGCATCTGCTTCGGGCTGTGGCCCATGAAGTGAATCTGCAATTCCTGATCCGGCGCCAGGGGTAGTGCTGGGTCCAGTCCCCCGATCCACCCCAGAGAGTCTGGGCAGAGGCGAGCGTGAAGGGCGCCAGGATGCGATCCACCTCCTCCTGGGTCATTCCCACCCGGATCGCCTGATCGCGCCCCGCAGCGGAGGCGCGACGGCGCTCCAGTCTCCGGCCTTCGCCTGGAGCAGGGGGGTGCCGGTGGAGAGGGCGGCACTCGAGGGGCCGTCGGCGGGGACGGAGACGATCGGCCGACCCGACGGGTGACGGGTCAGACAGGAGAGCGAGGCCCATGCCGAGGCCAACAAGACGAGAGGCAGCCGCGAGACGATTGATATTCTCATGTCACCCGGAAGATTGGAGTCTGGCCGGCCACCCCGAACAACACCTCCTCGCACGAGCCCGTGGCCCTGTACTGTTTTCTCCGGGCCCCTGTTCGCAACACCTTGACGAAATCCTCGTTTCGCGGGTCCCGGAAGAAGGCGACCCTGGAGAACGCGACAGGCGCCCAATCTGTTGACACCCTTGGGCACGAATCGTACACTGCACGGGTCGCCAAGGTCAATTCAACCGTGCCCTCGGGCCTCCCTAGCTCAACAGTAGAGCACCGCTTTCGTAAAGCGGGGGTTGCCGGTGCAAATCCGGCGGGGGGCTCCATTTATTTTGGGTTTGAAGCCGGGAGTCTGTCATGAGGATGATGAAGGCGCTGGGAGTGGCGGCGGTGATCGCCGGGGCGTTGGGGTGCAGGGCGTTGTCTCCCGGGCCACGCGGAAGGATCAATCTGGCGGACGGCAATCCATCCGCCCTTCCCGGCCGGATCGCGGTGCCGAAGACCGGCCAGTATTCCAGCCGGGCGGAACTCCTCAGCGCAATCCGCGGCGCGCGCATCGTCTTCGTCGGGGAGACGCACGACAACCGCTTCCAGCATGAGATCCAGCTCACGCTCCTCAAGGCCATGTATGAACAGGACCCGCGGCTCGCCATCGGGCTGGAACAGTTCCAGCGACCCTGGCAGGGGCCGATCGACGACTACGTCGCGGGCCGGATCGACGAATGGACGATGCTCCGCCGGACGGAGTACGCCACACGCTGGGGATTCCCGTGGCGGTTCTACGCCCCCCTCCTCCGGTTCGCGCGCGAGCATCGCCTGCCGGTCGTGGCGCTGAACGCCTCGAAGGAGACCACGCGCAAGGTGTCACGGGAGGGCCTGGAATCGCTCACGACGGAGGAGCGGGCCTCGATCCCGTACATCGACCTGACCGTGGCGGCGCACCGCGAGTGGTTGCGTGAGATCTACGGCCAGCACCAGGAGGAGATCGACGAGGCGAAATTCAACCGGTTCTATTCGGCGCAGTGCGTCTGGGAGGACACGATGGCGTGGTCAGTGACGAACTTCCTGACCGCGCCGGGGAACGAGGAGCGGCGCATGATTGTGTTCGCGGGGAACGGCCACATCGCGCGCGGTTTCGGCGTACCCGACCGGGTCCGGGGAAGACTGGACGTCCCACAGGTGCGAGTCGTCACGATTGATGTGCCCCAAGACCAGGATCGGGACTGCACGGGACTTTTCGGTGAGGACGAGGGCGACTTCGTCTGGTTCACGCGACCCTCGGACGAGGGGGACGAGTCTCCGCGCCTGGGCGTGAAGCTCGCCTCGGCGATGCCGTCCGATCATCCGACCGGGGGGGAAGTTCCCGCACAGCATCCGACGATCGCGGCCGCAGCCGGGGAGGTGAAGGTGGAGTCGGTCTCGGAGAGCAGCCCCGGGGCGCGGGCCGGTCTCATGGCCGGGGATGTGATCCTCTCGCTGGACAACTATCCACTCGAGTCGGCCGACGATCTCAGGCTGGCGCTGGGCATGAAGCGGCTGGGTGAGCGGTCGAAGATCCAGTTCCGACGGGATGGCAAGGTCCGCTCGGCGGAGGTGGTGCTGGACCCCATCCCGGAGCCTGCAACGCACCCGACGCCTGAGACGCAACCGAATTCAAAGTAACCGCTTACGAAGTTCGTTCCCACCTGCACAATTGTGCAATTGCGCATTTGCGCAAGTGCGCAAACGGCGCGCACATCGTGAGGCGGCATGTTCTCCGACCGACTCCCCCCTCCGGAACTGACCAATCCCCTATCCCGTCTCCTGTCAGATCGACGAGCGGCCGGGGCTGAACTCCTCGATCTCACCGAGAGCAACCCCACCCGGGCCGGGTTTCGATACGAGTCTGAGACCATCCTCCAGTCTCTCTCCGCTCCCGCCTCCCTGATCTACGAACCGGCTCCGCAGGGGCTGGAGTCGGCGCGGAAGGCCGTCGCGGACTACTACGCCGCCCGAGGTCTCGCCGTCGATCCAGCCCACATCCTCCTGACGGCCAGCACCAGCGAGGCGTACGGCTTCGCGTTCAAGGCGCTCTGCCGACCCGGCGAGGCCGTCGCCGTCCCCGCCCCCTCCTACCCGCTGTTCGAATTCCTCGCCGCCGCCGAGGGGATCCAGGCCGTTCCCTACCCCCTCTCCCTCGCCGGGGGCACCTGGCATCTGGAAATCGACGCGCTCGCGGATTCGATCACCCCGGCCACCCGGGCCATCCTCGTTGTCTCGCCCAACAACCCGACCGGGTCGTACCTCAAGCGACACGAACTGGAGGCGCTCAGGCGCCTCGCAGGCCCGCGCGAGATCGCCCTCGTCGCCGACGAAGTTTTCGCCGACTACGCCGCCGGCCCCGACCCCGCCCGCGCCCCGTCGCTCGCCGCCGAATCCGCCGGCCTCGCGCTCGCCCTCAACGGGCTCTCAAAAATATGCGGCCTCCCGCAGATGAAGCTCGGGTGGATGGTCGCCTCGGGCGAGCCCGGGCTTTGCACGACGGCGATCGCCAGACTGGCGGCGGTGTCGGATACCTACCTTTCGGTCGGCGCGCCGGTGCAGCACGCGGCGCGGGCCCTCCTCGACACGGCGCCGGCGATCCAGGAGCAGATCCGCGCCCGGTGCGCCGCTAATGAGGCGGTTCTCCGAACCTCCTTCGCGGGAATCCCCCACACCCGCGTCCTTCCCCGGGAGGGCGGATGGTATGCCGTCGTGGAGGCGCCGGACGCGAAGACGGATGAGGAGTGGGCGATGATGTGGCTGCGGGAGGATGGGGTCTACGTCCATCCCGGCTATCTCTTCGGCTTCAGGGCGGAGGGATGCCTGGTGATGAGTCTGCTCACGCCGCCGGAGCGGTTCAGCGAGGGGGTTCGCCGGATCGCCGAGGCCATCCGGGCCGTCGCGGGGTAGTGATCCGTCCCGGGTGAACCCGTCCGTCCTGAGCGAGGGCGCGGCTCCGTCGCCGCGCCCGAGTCGAAGGACGAGTCGGCGGCTGCGGCCCACCCACCCTTCGACTCGCCCGCCAGACGGAGGAGGG
>JACPTZ010000144.1 GCA_016192525.1 Planctomycetota bacterium | reverse complement strand
GGCATCTGGGGAGAGTTTCATGGTGGGACTGTCCCACACACCCAACACTTTGGCAAGTCCTTTCCCGGGCTGAGGGGGATAGGACTTTGCCTCGATTGGAGGTTATAGACGATTTCGGCTATCTCTGGCTGAGCGGCCTGCGCGGCCTCTATCGCGTCGCGCGGCAGGAATTGAATGAAGTGGCGGCCGGAATCCGGCGGGGACGGGGGGGAGTCGTTGCGGGGCACTTTCTCCGCAGATGGGCCCCGACCCTCCCCCTACCCCCTCCCTTGCGGGGAGGGGGGAACAACGACGGCCAACCGCCCGTAGGATTGGAGTTGACGGATCAGTAGGATGCACCAGAGACTGCCGTCGGCACCCGCCGGCCCCGAGTAGCGCCGCCGGGTCCGTCGCCTCGTTACGGCCCCGCAGCACGTGCTGCGGGGGCGGCCTACTCGGCGACTCGGGGGGCCCCCGGCAAGGCGGCGGCGTAACGAGGGGCGGCCTCCGGGGGGAGGAGCCGGTTCTGAGATGGCCTGCAAGAGGTAGGCGGCCGGGGCGGAGGGTAATCCGAAAGACGGCGCCGTTGGATGGCACTTGCGACGCAAACGAGGCGGGTGCGAAGAGAGGGTCTTCTGGCCCGCGTGGTGGCACGGTATCGACGGCTCGGCTTCCGCGTCCGGGTGAGCGCGGGACGCCGGGCCGCGGCGAGGGTCCGCATCGCCGGCGCCTGGCTGGTCCCGGACTTCTGCGTCGAATCGCGTCCGCGGGGACTGCTGCGCGTCGGATTCGTGGAGACGGGCCCCGGGATCCGGACCTCGAGGGTGGACCGCTGGACGAGGGCCGCCCGGGCCAACATGGAAGTGGCCGTCCACTGTCCCGCGCGCATCGCGCACCTGGTCCGGTGGTGGTGCGCGATCCGGGGATTGGACCTGCAGATCCACTCCGAGTCGCGAGACCGGCTCACGCGCCGGGTGAGGGAGGCTCCGGAGGCGTTGGCGACGGGACTTCCGTGCGGGTCGAGTGCGGACGAGGTGAAGTGCAGGCGCATCCTGGTGGTGGACGACGACCCGGAGTTGTGCGGGCTCGTGACGGACATCCTGACGGGCGCCGGAATGCAGGTGCGATCGGCGCGGGACGGCGAGGAGGCGCTTCGCTGCGCGCGAGTCGAGGTGCCCGACGCGATCCTCTGCGACATCCTCCTGCCCGGCATGTCCGGCTTCACCCTCTGCCGGCGACTCAGAGCCCTTCCCGCCCTGAGCCACGTTCCGATCATCGTCATCACCGGATGGCAGGACCGCTCCGCGCTGCCCGCGGCCTTCGAGGCGGGCGCGATCGACTTCCTGCGCAAACCGTTCGACGCCGTCGAGTTGACCGCCCGGGTCCGGGCCCGTGCGGCCGCACCCGGGGCCTTGCCGACTCGGGAAAACCCCGCCGTGAAGGACGTGTAACGATTGTGTAGCATTGCCGCCGACGTGACTCCGCTGGAGGGGGACGGAGCCCGTCGGTCCACTTCGGGTGAGGTGCATGCTCTCCCCCTTCGCCGGGCTTCGGGCCCGATTGCTGCTCCTGGTGCTGGCGGCCGTCCTGCCGTCCTTGGGCGTCATTCTCGCCTCTGCCGAGGCGCACCGGCGGCTGGCGATCGACCACGCCCTGGAGCGCGCCCGGAATCTCACTCGCCTGTCCGCCGCGGCCTATGACCAGAGGGTCGAGGCCGCCCACTCCCTCCTCGATGCCATCGTCCGCTTCCCCCCGCTCCGCACGCGCGACTCGGAAGCATGCTCCGCCTTCTTCCGGAGTCTGGTCGCCGACCATCCCGGATACGCGAACATCGGGGCGGTCGACGCCGCCGGGGACCACTTCGCGAGTGCGCGGCCCATCGCGGGACCGGTCAATGCCTCGGACCGGTCGTGGTTCCGGCGGGCCCTGGAGCGGGGCGACTTCGTGGTGGGGAACCACCAGATCGGCCGGATCACGAAGGTCTCGTCGGTCAACGCCGCGATGCCGCTCAGGGACCCGGACGGACGGCTCGCGGCCGTGCTGTACATCGCCCTGGACATGGCCTGGCTCAACCAGCTGGCCGCTCAGCTCGAACTGCCGCCCGGGGCATCGGTGACGCTCTTCGATCGGGCCGAGACCGTCGTGGCGCGTCAGCCGGACCCGGAGCGATGGCTCGGGAAGCCCATGCCGCCGGGCGATCTCCGGGACGCCCTGCGTTCGCGCCTCCCGCGAACGGTGCTGGGGCCCGGAATCGACGGCATCTCGCGGTTCTACTCTGTCGCCCCGCTGGACGACGGTCCGGATTCGGATCTGACGATCATCGTCGGACTCTCCCGGGAAACGATTCTCGGGGAAGGGGACAGCATCTTCCGGTACGGCCTGCTCGCGCTGGGGATCACGACCGCCCTGGCGCTGCTGGCCGCAAGGTTTGGCGGCGAGGCGTTCATCGCCCGACCGGCCCGGACGCTGGCCGAGGCGGCGCGCCGGATGAGCACGGGCGACTTCACGGCCAGGACCGGGTTCTCTCACCTCGCCGGCGAGATCGGCGCGCTGGCCCGGGCCTTCGACGAAATGGCCGGTCAGCTCGCGCGTCGCGATGAAGAGGTCCGGGCGCTCAACGCCGGACTGGAGCGTCGCGTCGAGGAACGCACGGCCGCGCTCAGCGAGGCGCTGGGCGAACGCGACCGGTTCTTCGATCTCTCGCTGGACATGCTCTGCGTCGCCGGATTCGACGGTTTCTTCAAGCGGGTGAACCCGGCCTTCGAGCGGACGCTCGGCCACACGGCCGGCGAAATGCTCGCGAAGCCCTTTCTCGACTTCGTCCATCCGGACGACCGGGCGGCCACGATCGCCGAGATGGGAAAGCTCAACGCCGGGGGAAGCGTGCTGCACTTCGAGAATCGATACGAGTGCCGGGACGGCTCGTGGAAGTGGGTGTCCTGGAAGTCGGTCCCGCTCCTGGAGCGGGGCCTCATCTACGCCGCGGCGCGGGACGTGACGGAGGAGCGTCGGACGGCCGAGGAAATCCGCCGTCTCAACGGCGAGCTGGCGGCGCGCGCGGAACGTCTGGAGGAGGCGAACCGGGAACTCGAGGCCTTCAGCTACTCGGTCTCGCACGATCTCCGGGCCCCCCTCCGTCATGTCGACGGGTACGTTCACCTGTTCGAGCGGCACATGGCGTCCTCCCTCGACGAGAAGGGACGTCGCTACCTCTCGACCATCTCCGACGCAGCGCTCCGCATGGGACGAATGATCGACGATCTCCTCTCCTTCTCGAGGACCGGCCGGGCGGAGCTCCGAAAGTCAATCGTTCCCCTCGGGCCCCTCGTGGACGAGATCGTGCGCGAAGCGACGCCCGAGGCGGAGGGGCGCTCGATCGAGTGGGTGATCTCCCCCCTGCCCGGGGTGAAGGGGGACGCGGCGCTGATCCGTCTGGCGCTCCGGAATCTCGTCGAGAATGCGGTCAAGTACACTTCCCGGCGGGAGAGGGCGCGGATCGAGATCGACGCGGAGGAACGGGACGGCGAGGTGCGGGTCCGCGTGCGGGACAACGGAGCCGGGTTCGACCCTCGGTACGCGCACAAGCTGTTCGGCGTCTTCGAGCGCCTGCACCCCCGCGAGGAATTCGAGGGCACGGGGATCGGCCTGGCGAACGTGCGGCGGATCGTGGAGCGTCATGGTGGCCGCGTGGGCGCGGAGGGCCGACCCGGCGAGGGGGCGTCGTTCTGGTTCGCGCTGCCCCGGAACGGCCCGTAGGGGCGGGGACCGACCGGTGGTTGGAGGCGTGCCTGTCGCTTTCAAACCTCGACCCGGGAAGGCGCGGTGTTAATACCGGATCGTCGAGGTCGGGACCCGCCCGGGATCAGGAGCGAAACGATGAATTCCATCAAATCGATTCTGCTCGCGGAAGACGACGAGAGGGACGTCGAACTCACCCTCGAGGCGCTCGGCCAGTACCATCTCGCGAACGACGTGGTCGTCGTCCGCGACGGCGCGGAGGCGATGGCGTATCTCCTCCGCGAGGGCCCGCAGGCGGACCGTCCGGAGGGGAACCCGGCCCTCGTCCTTCTCGACCTCAAGATGCCGAGGATGGACGGACTCGAAGTGCTGCTCCGGATGAGAGACACCCCGTCGCTCAAATCGGTACCGGTGGTGATCCTCACATCGTCGAGGGAGGAACGGGATCTCGTGGAGGGGTACCGCCTCGGGGCGAACGCGTATGTCGTGAAGCCGGTCGACTTCGGGCAGTTCGTGGAAGCGGTGAAGGAGATCGGGGCCTTCTGGGCGCTCCTGAACGAGCCCCCGCCGGGGTGCGTCCGGAAGAACACGTAGGGGCGGGTGCCGACCGGTGGTTGGAGGCGTGATCGTCCAGGTCGGATCCCGGCTCTGACGTCCGCGGGACCCGTCCCGGATCGTCGAGGTCGGAACCCGCCCGGGTCCGGCTCGTGGGCCATGAAGGGAAACACCCATGCCTAACCCCCTGCGCATTCTGCACCTTGAAGACAGCCCGCTCGACTCGGAGCTGATTCTCAAGGCGCTGGAGTCCGAGGACCTTCCCTGCGACATGGACCGCGTCGAGACGCGCGAGGCGCTCCTCACCGCCCTCGATCGCGGAGGGTACGATCTCGTCCTGTCCGACTACCACCTTCCCACATTCGACGGTCTCTCCGCCCTGACCCTCGTCCGCGAGCGACGCCCCCACCTTCCCTTCATCATGGTTACGGGGACCATCGGCGAGATGCGCGCCGCCGAGGCGGTCCGGAACGGCGCCACCGACTTCGTCCTGAAGGACCACCTCGGCCGGCTGGTCCCCTCGATCCGGAGGGCGCTGCGCGAGGTGGAGATGCGGAAGGAGAGCGAGAAGCTCGAGGCGCAGCTCCGTCAATCGCAGAAGATGGAGGCGATGGGCCGGCTCGCCGGCGGGGTGGCGCACGACTTCAACAACCTCCTCACCGCCATCACCGGCTACGGCGAGTTGCTCCTCCGGAGGATGCCGACCGGGGACCCGCTCCGGCGGGAAGTTGATGAGATCCGCAAGGCCGCCGAACGCGCCTCCGTCCTCACACGGCAACTTCTCGCCTTCAGCCGGAAGCAGCCGGCGAAGCCGGTGGTCTTCACGCTCAACGAGGCGGCGGCGGGGATGGACCCGATGCTGCGCCGGCTGATCGGGGAGGACGTCGATCTGCTCACCACGCTCGATCCGGCCGCCGGGCAGGTCCGGGCGGACCGGGGTCAGATCGAGCAGGTGCTGGTGAATCTGGTGGTGAACGCGAGGGACGCCATGCCGAAGGGGGGACAGATCACCATCGCCACCGGATCGGCGACGCTCGACGCCGAGACCGGGATGCGGGAGGGTCCGGCCCGCCCCGGCCCGTACGTGATGCTCTCGGTGAGCGACACCGGATGCGGGATGGACGCCACGACGCAGTCGCGTCTCTTCGAGCCCTTCTTTACGACGAAGCCGGCCGGGAAAGGAACGGGACTCGGGCTCTCGACCGTGTACGGGATCGTGAAACAGCACGAGGGGCACCTCTGGGTCTACAGCGAACCCGGGGTGGGGACGACGATCCGGGTATACCTCCCTCGGGTGAGCCTCGGCGCGGACGAACCGGCCAAGCCGGCGGAGACGGCCGCCGGAGCGCCGCGGCGGAGGGGAACGGAGACGATCCTGCTGGTCGAAGACGAGGCCGCGGTGCGGGCGCTGGCGAAGGAGGTGCTGGAGATGGAGGGGTACCGGGTGATCGAGGCGCCGGACGGTCCGCAGGCGGTGGAGGCGATCGAGCGGAGGCAGGGACCCATCCACCTGATGGTGACGGACACGATCATGCCGCACTTCGGGGGTCGGGAACTGGCCGGTCGCGCGAAGGAACTGCTCCCCGACCTGAGGGTGCTGTTCATGTCCGGCTACACGGACGAGGCGGTGACGCGCCACGGGGTCCTCGATCCCGGCACCGCCTTTCTGCAGAAGCCCTTCTCGCCGGACGCCCTCGCCCGCAAGGTGCGGGAGGCTCTCGGGGGGAAATCGTCGCCCCGGAGTTGAGAGGCAACGCGCCCGGCGCGGGCGGCGTGAAGAGCGAATCGGGGGGCTCACACGCCGGATGTCACCCCTTCCCCCACTCTGCCACCTCCCGCAAACTCCCCTCCATCGTCCGGATCTGATCGCGCACCTCGGCGAGGCGGGCCTCCTCGGCGGACACCACCGCGGCCGGGGCGTGCGCCTTGAAGTCGGCGTTCGACAGCTTCCCGGACACCTGCGCCTCCGCGGCCCGGGCCTTGGCCAGGGCGTTCTCCAGGCGGGCGCGCTCCTTCGTCCAGTCGACGAGGTCGCCGAGGACGACGTAGATCTCGATCGGACCGGCCACGGCCGTGGCGGACCGGGGTGGACGGGCCGCCTTCACGCCGATCGTGAGCGGATCGAGCCGACCGTGCGTGGCGAGAAGCGTGCGGTGCCCCTCCAGCATCTCGCGGGCCTCCTCGTCCGGCGCGCTCAGGACCACGGTGAGAGGCTGCTGAGGCTTGAGGATCATCTTGTTCCGGATGTCCCGGACGCCCCGGACGATCTCCTGAAGGCGGGTCATCGTCTCCTCGACCTCCGGGTCGTGCTCGAAGGTGACGTCGGTCAGGGAGGGCCACGGGCCGAACATGATCGTTTCGCGGGGCGGACCGGGCGGGCGGGGCCCGGCCTCGGCGACCGGTGCGACGTCGGGGATCGGTCGGCGCGCAATGGCAGGCGAAGATCCGGAGACCGGCGAAGACCGGCCGGCCCCCGCCCCGGCGAGCGCCTCCTCCTGCTCCTTCCAGAATTGCCGGACATGCTGCCACACCTCCTCGGTGACGAAGGGGACGAGCGGGTGGAGCAGCTTGAGCGTCGATTCGAGTAGCATCATCGCCTCACGGGCGGCCGCCCCCTGGTCGGCGAACTCGGCGTCGGTGGCGCACTCGCGGTAGAGGCGGGGCTTGATCAGCTCGAGGTACCAGTCGCAGAAGTCGTCCCAGAAGAAGTGATAGAGCGTCTGGGCGGCCTCGCCGAACTCGTAGCGGTTCAGCTGGTCGTTGTACGCGGAGAGGGCCGCGGTGAACCGGTGCCGGATCCAGAGATCCTCGAAGGCGCGGGGGCCGAAGAAACCGGCGCCCAGCCGCGCGGCGTCCCGGGCGCGGCGGCCGGCGGCCACCTTCTCGCAGGCCTGGAGGACGAACCGGCTCGCGTTCCAGAGCTTGTTGCAGAAGTTGCGGCCCAGTTCGTAGATCTTCTCGGCGAGGTTGACGTCGGCCCCGAGCGGGGTGTTGGCGATGATGCCGAACCGGATGGCGTCGGCCGAGTACTTCTCGATCAGGGCGAGGGGATCCGGGGAGTTCCCGAGCGACTTGGAGATCTTTCGACCCTGGGCGTCGCGGGCAATCCCGTGGAGGTAAAGGTGCGGGAACGGGAGCTTCCCGGTGGCGAAAAGCCCGGCCATGATCATCCGGGCGTCCCAGAAGAAGAGGATGTCCTTCCCTGAGTTGAGCCACGTCGTGGGGTAGAAGGCCTTGAGATCGGGCGTTTCGTCGGGCCATCCGAGCGTGGAGAAGGGCCAGAGCCAGGAGGAGAACCAGGTGTCGAGGACGTCGGGGTCCTGGCGGAGGCCGTCGGCGCGGCCGCAGGTGGGACATGACTTCGGCGGCGTGCGGGAGACGATCAGCCCGGCGGGAACGGGAGCCGACCCCGTAGGGGCGGGGACCGGCCGGTCGCCTGACACGCCACCGCGCGGATCGCGCGTTGACGTTCGATCCTCGGTCGCCCCGTCCTGCAACGATGAGGCCGGGACCCGCCCGCCGCACGGGCCGCAATACCACACCGGGATCCGGTGCCCCCACCACAACTGGCGCGAGATGCACCAGTCGCGGATGTTCTCCATCCAGTGCGTGTAGGTGTTCACCCACCGCTCCGGAAAGAACTTCATCTCGCCCGTCCGTGCCGCCTGGAGCGCCGGCCCGGCCAGCGGCCCCATCTTCACGTACCACTGGAGCGACTTCCGGGGCTCGATCACCGTGTCGCACCGGTAGCACTGGCCGATGCTCAGGGTGTGCGGCTCGATCTTCTCCAGCAGCCCCGCCGCCTCCAGGTCGGCCACCACCTTCTTCCGGCACTCCTCGCGCTTCAGTCCGGCGTACGCCGCACCGGCGGCCGCGGACATGTGCGCGTCGTCGGTCATCACGCCGATGATGTCGATCTCGGGGTGGCGCTGCCGGATCGCAAAGTCGTTCGGGTCGTGCGCGGGGGTCACCTTCACGGCGCCGGTCCCGAACTTGGGATCGACGTACGAATCCGCGATCACCGGGATCGGCCGGTTCTGAAGCGGAAGCGTCACCGTCTTCCCCACGAGCCCGGTGTAACGCGTGTCTCCGGGGTGAACGGCGACGGCCGTGTCCCCGAGCATCGTCTCGGGCCGCGTGGTGGCCACGATCACGTGTCCCGACCCGTCGGTCCGCGGGTATCGGAGATGCCAGAGCGATCCGCTCCGTTCGGAGCGCTCGACCTCCTCGTCCGAGAGCGCCGTGAGGCACTTCGGACACCAGTTGACGATGTAGTCGCCGCGGGAGATGAGCCCCGCCTCGTAGAGCCGGCAGAAGATCTCCGTGACCGCCCGCGAGCAGCCCTCATCCATCGTGAACCGGGTCCGCTCCCAGTCGCAGGAATAGCCCAGTTTCTTGAGCTGACCGATGATCCGGTGGCCGTACTCGTTCCGCCACTCCCACACCTTCTCGACGAACTTCTCGCGGCCGAGGTCCTCCTTGCGGATCTTGTCCTTCGCGAGGGCCTTCACCACCACACTCTGAGTGGCGATCCCGGCGTGATCGGTCCCGGGGACCCAGGTGGTCACGTTTCCCTGCATCCGGCGGAGGCGGACCATGATGTCCTGCGGGGTGTTGTCGAGGATATGTCCAACGGTGAGGATGCCGGTGATGTTCGGAGGCGGGATCACGAGGCTGAAGATCTTCGGCGCCCGACCCTCGCGGGCGGCGCGTTCGCGCTCGGCGAGGGCATCCTCGGTCTTCGCATGGAAGAAGCCGCTCCTCTCCCACCACGCGTAGAGGCGGTCCTCGACCTGTTTCGGATCGTACTGGGGGGCCATTTCGACGGGCATGGCATGTCCTCTTGTCAGACGGGGACGATCGCGGAACACCGAACGGTTGAACCGGGAGACGCGACTCCGGTTCAGGACGCCGGAAGGCGGGCCATCATAACGGCGCACGCCGGGCCGGAGAAGAAAGAGGTGTGAACTTCTATTCGCGGCCCGTCTTCTGAGCCTCGGCCATCCACGAGTCACGCTCGGGGAACCGTCCCGTCAACCGGAGCGTGGCGCGCCAATCCTCAAGGGCGCCCGGGGCGTCGCCGGAGTCGAGCCGGGCCCGTCCACGAAACCGGAGAGCGTCGAGCGAGCGGGGATCGGTGCGGACCAGTTCGTCGAGCAGGGGAAGCGCCTCGGCGGGACGGCCGGACCGAAGCCACGCCAGCGCGCGCGCCAGAAGCAGCCGCTGGCGCCGGCGGTCGGCGGAGGCCGCCTCCGGAAGCGGGGGATCGATCGAGGCCACCGCGGACTCGTCGGCCAGAAGAGCGGCGGCCGACTGTGCCCTCTCCCGGCATCGCTCCGCGTCCGGCCCGGCCGGGACGGGGTCAAGCCGCCGCCACGTCTCCGCTGGATCGAGCAGAAATGCGGCCGCCACGGAGGAGGCGGCCCGGGAGGGATCGTCGGCGGAGAACGCCAGATCGAGCCTCACTCCCGCGTTGGAGGGGATGACGCGCGCGGCCTCGATCAGGTCGGCCACCGCCTCGGGGCCCCGGCCGGACATTCGGGATCGGGCCCGCAGGGCCAGCAGACCGGCGCGGGTCACCTCGGACGCATGGCCGGGTGTGGATCCATCTCCGGCGGCGGAAAGGCCCGCCGCCGTCTCGGCCTCGACGGCCGCCCAGCAGCATCGGCACGCCGCCCGGCGGGCGCGCAGCAGATGGCGCTCCGCACCGAATCGACGATCGCCGGTCGCCGGGTTCCCTCCCCGGCCGGCCGGTCCGGTGCGGAGCGCATACACCCGCGAGTCCGGCGACCCGATCACCCCTTCCGCCACCCCGTCTCCGTCCAGATCCGCAAACGCCATGGACGAGTCCACTCCGAGCGAGGGACCCGCCCGTTGAGCCAGACGAAACTCCCAGAGAAGACGGCCGTCCCGCCCTGCCAGCGCGAAGACTTTCCCCTCGGCCGACTGAAGGACCACGTCCATCGAGCCGTCCCGCCCGAGATCGAAGATCGCTGGAGCGGCGTTCACGATGCCTCCGGTCTTCAGCGACCAGATCGGCTTTGCATCCTTCCCCCGGAATGCGTAAACCCACCCGTCGTCCGCACCGACCACCACGTCCAGCCGGCCGTCGCCGTCAAGATCGGCCAGGGCCGGCGCCGAGCCCATGATTCCGCCGGTGGGGAAGTTCCAGAGGGGGGCCCCCTCCCGGCCGGAAAACGCGTGGACCTGTCGGTCCTCGCAGGAGAAGACGACATCGGCCAGCGCATCCCCGTCCAGGTCCCCAAGGGCGGGAGAGGCCCAAATCCTGCCGCCCACCTCGATCCTCCGCCGGATGCTCCCGTCGCGACCGGAAATCACGTAGCCGATGCCGTCGTGCGACCCCACCAGCCCCTCCGGAGTCCCATCCCCGTCGAGGTCGGCCACGGCCGGAGTCGAGCAGACGCAGCCCCCGGCCCTGATCTCCCAGAGCGGCGTGCCGTCGCGGCCGGACAGCGCCGAGATACGGCCGTCGTGCTGCCCCGCAATCAGGTCGACGGATCGGTCTCCATTGAGATCCGCCAGCGCGGGGTACGCCTCCACGCGCGGCTGTCCCTGGTAAATCCCGGGAAGGGGCCGATCCCAGAGCGGACTTCCGTCGCGCCCGGAGAGGGCTCGGAGGGTGAAATCGAACGCGCCGAAGACGGCGTCGGGCGTGCCGTCGCGGTCAAGATCGGACAGGGCGGGCGGACAACGCACGCTGTCACCCGCCCAGAAGGTCCACAACGGCCGGCCGTCGGCGCCGGAGAGGGCATAGAGCCCCGAGTCGTCGGATCCGATGAGGCAGTCCGGTGTCCCGTCGGCATTCAAATCCGAAAGGGCGGGAGAGGAGAAGACGCTGAAGCCCGTTTTGACTTCCCATAGCCGCCGGCCGTCGGTGCCGGAGAAGACGTACACATAGCCGTCGTTTGATCCCACCACCACCTCGAGTGCCCCGTCGGCGTCGAGATCGGCGAGGGCGGGCGTCGATTCCACGGGACCGCCCGTGTGGATCGACCAGAGCCGATCTCCGTTGGAAGCGGAGAGCGCGTACACCAGTCCATCGTCGCATCCGGTGACGACGTCGAGCGTGCCGTCGCCGTCGAGGTCGCCGATCGCGGGAGAGGAGTGGATGCATCCGCCGACCCGCGCACTCCATACCGGCTCGCCGTTCCGCCCCGAGAGGGCGTAGACCTTTGAGTTGAAGGCGCCCACAATCGCCTCCGGCGCCCCGTCCCCGTCGAGATCGGAAAGCGTCGGCGTCGAAGTGACGGCCGAACCGGTGTCGTAGTCCCAGATCTTCGACCCGTCCCGCCCGGACAGGGCGTAGACCCTGCAGTCCCACGATCCGATGACGAGGTCCGGAGTGCCGTCGCGGTTCAGGTCACCGAAGACGGGAGAGGAGTGCAGAAGCCCCAGGGCGGTGCGTTCCCAGCGGTCGTGACCGTCCAGCCCGGAGACGGCGCGCACCGATTCGCTTCCGCTCCCCCAGGCCACGTCGGGGAGATGATCCCCGTCGAGATCGGCGACGGCGGGCGCCGAAACGATCGCCGGATCCAGGACCTTTGCCTCGGACCGGCCGTCGAACCCGGTGTTCGGGCCGCCGACCCCCAGGCGCGGGAGCGCCTCCCACAGGGTCGATCCGTCCTTCCCCGACACGGAGCGCAACCGTCCGTCATCGGCTCCGAAGAGCACGTCCGGGGTGCCGTCGCCATTGAGATCCGCCAGGGCCGGCGAGGAGCGGACCGGGGATCCCGGGCGACAGTCCCAGAGGGGCGCACCGTCTCGACCGGACAGGGCGTACAGTCGTCCATCAGAGGAACCGAAGGCGGCGTCGAACACGCCGTCGCGATCGAAGTCGGCCACGGCGGCCGAGGAGCGGACCTCTCCTCCCGTCTGGAATTCCCAGATCGAACGTCCATCCTCGCCGGAGAGCGCGCGGAAACACCCGTCGGTCGATCCGACCAGGACATCGAGGAGGCCGTCCGCATTGACGTCCGCAAGCGCCGGTCGGGCGATGACCGGGCCTCCGGTGCGGAAGGACCATCGCTCCCGACCGTTCAGCGTCGCCACGCACCGGGTATGGCCTTTCCGATCGGGAAACACCGTCCACTTGCGCTTCCCCTCATCCTGGACATTGAACTCGGCGCCGTTCGCCACGACCCCCCCCTCGGCGATCCGATGACCCCGGGCAATGAGGTCGCGCCGCAGGGCTTCGGCGGCCTCCGCATCCCGCGCGAGGAGGGCGCCGTCGGGCCGGAGCGCCGACTCGATGCGGACATACTGTTCGCGCGTGGCGTGGTTGGACTTGAGGTAGATGAGCCGGTAATGCCCCGTGTCGAGTTGAAACCGCTCGATCGGGAGCGAGAGTCGAAACGCGGGGGGAGTGCCCGGGATCTCGTGGTCGAAGATGGCCCGGAGGCGTGACATCCCCGGCCGTCGGGGTTCCGGACGGACAGAGCCCTCCGGCAACGCCTCCGAGGGGAGCGGTTCCGGTCCGCGCGGACCGAAAGTCCGGCGTGAGAACTGCCACGCGACGGGCGGCCCCGGAGGGCTCGAATCGTGACCCGCCGCCCGGCGGAATTCCTCCTCCCCGGCGACGAAGACCATGATCGTAACGGCGTCCACATTCGCCTGGGCGCTCAAGAACCCGTACTCGTGCTGCAGCACGATCGGATCGAGCACGCGCTCCTCGGCCGACCGAACCTCAAAGGTGGTGAAGAAGGGGATGTGGGCCGCGGCTTCCACCTGCATCTTGTAGAGACCCACCCGGAGCGCCGCGCGGGCGGGACGACCCTTGAGAACGGCGAGCGGTTCGTCCCGGGGGGAGAAGAGGCGGAGGACCGAATCCGCGGGAGTGACGGAAGCGGTCAGCCAGCCGCTATCCGAGTTCAGGACAAAGGCGCGCTTCAGGCGCTTGCCCGGGAGCACCTCAACCTGCTCGGAGACGGGCAGAAATCCCTGGTCCTCCGCGGATACCCCGATCGCGTACTTTCCGGGGGGCCACAGGAGCAGGGAGCGGACCGGACCCCGATCCTCCCCGTTCACCGTGATCCGCGCCGCCGCGGGGGTGACGTCGAGATCCACCCACCCGGGGCCAAACGTCATCCAGCCCACGATCGCGGCGGCGACGCCGATCACAACGATCGCGGCCGACGCCGCCTTGTGACGCGCGATTCTCTTGGCCAGCCGATACCCGAGGGAAGAGGGCCGGGCGGTGATCGGCTCGCCGCGCAGGAAGCGGCCGATGTCTTGCGCGAACTCCGCCGAGGAGACGTAGCGACGCGCGGGATCCTTGGCCATCGCCTTCTGGATGATGGTCTCGACGTCGCGCGGCGTCCCGGGAGCCAGCGTGCGCAGGGACGGGGAATCGTCGTTCTCGATCATGGCCAGGAGCCGGGCCAGTTCGGGCTCGGTGAAGGGGGGACGGCCTGAGACCATCTCATAGAGCACGGCGCCGAGGGAGTAGACGTCGGACAGCGGCCCGATGGCGCGCGACTCGCCGCGCGCCTGCTCCGGAGACATGTAAAGCGGCGTCCCCATGATGTCGCCGGTCCGCGTGAGCCGGGCGCTGTCGAGATCGCGCACAAGTCCGAAGTCGCTCAGGAGCACGCGGTAGGTCGCGACGGTCCCCCGCCCCAGGACCAGGGAGGTCTCCCCGGAGGCGGCGGGCATCTCGCCGCTGTCCTTGGAGCCGCCGACGCCGATCATCGGGGCGTTGGCGATGAGAATGTTCCCCGGTTTCACGTCCCGATGGACGAGGCCATTCCGGTGCGCCTCGGCGAGCGCCTCCGCCACGTCCCGGGCGATCTTCAGCGCGGCCCGGAGCGGCAGCGCGCGCATCCGCCGGAGAACCACCGCGAGACTCTCCCCCTCCACCATCTCCATCGTGTAGTAGGGGCGATGGTCCTCGGCGCCGACATCGAAGACGGGGACAATGTTCGGGTGGCGGAGTCGCGCCATCGCTGTGGCTTCGCGCTGGAAGCGGCTGCACTCCTCCGAGTCGGGATCCCCGGTCATCACCTTGAGGGCGACGATGCGATTGAGCTGCGGATCGCGGGCGGAGTAGACCACGCCCATCCCGCCGCGGCCCAGTTCGGAGACGATCTCGTACCGGCCGAGGCGGCGGATGTTGTCCGCGGGGCGCTCGGTGCGTCGGGTGCCGTCGCGGGCGATGGTGGGGCCGGCTCGGGTCACTTCGCCCGCCCGGGCGGCGGCGAGGTCGTCGGCCTGGCTGGGGGAGAAGCGGTAGTCGGCGCTGCTCGAAGGAGGTGGAGTCGCGCCGGCGGGTCCCTCCGAACGGGAAGGAGCAGAGGGGGGCAGGCCGGCCTGTGAGACCGTGCTCCCCTCTCCCCCCGGGAGAGGGGCTGGGGGTGAGGGCGAACCCGACTGCAGACGGGCCATCTCCACGAGCGCATTGAACTGCTCGAGGGTGAGGTCGCCGCGCTCGGCGAGGACCGCCGCCAGGGATCGCGGCGGACGCTTCGCCTCCCGCTCGGCCCGGCCGGCCTCGCGTGCCGCCTCGAGGCGGGCCTCGGAGACCCAGCCCCGCTGGACGGCCTCGCGGGCGATGATGTCGTCGATGTCGGTGCTCATGAGAGGTCACACGCCGCGACGCCGCGTCAGTACGGTGTTGCCGTCCGGATCGGGAACGGCGGCCAGCGTATCACCCGGGGGCTTCATCGAGGGAGGGAATTTGCCTTTCGTGCCGAACAGGGACGCAAGTCGGTTTCGTCGGAGCGCAGGCCAAGCAGCATGAGGAGGCTTTCTCATCGTTGTCCGACGCCCCGAAGGGGCACGAAGGCAATAGCCGGGGGCGAAGCCCCCGGACAGCCGACGGCGCAGGCGCCAAGCCCTGAAGGGGCGACAGAAGCGCCGAACGCGCCGCTGTTCTGCCGCCCCTTCGGGGCTGGTCACTTGGGGGACGATGGTGAATCCAGGGGTTTCACCCCTGGCTATGGTCTCCTCGCCCCTCCGGGGCGAGCCGCCCGGCGAGTTGACCAGGAGACGGATCGGAGAGCGCGGATCCTCCTTTGACAAGTAGAAAACCGCACCAGAACGTCCTCCGCCACCGGGTCGCCGATAGGGGATCCCAGCATCACGAGCCGCTGCCTCATCATTCGATCGAGCAGATCGGTCTTTCGGGACATGAGTACTCCAGCAAGGCACGGGGTTCGGCCGCTTCCGTCCGCAGGAAGCGTGGGCGTACTATCGCAGGAGGGCGACGGACGCACATCAAAGCCTCACTTCGTCTTCGCCGGGCTCGGGTCGTCCTGCGTTCCAGACGGTTGTGCGTCACGTGTGGAGACCCAGCCGCGCCGGGCCGCCTCCCGGGCGATGATCGAGTTCGTGTCGAGGCTCACAGGTGGACGGAAGTCTCCCTCCTGCCTCGCGACGGACCCAGCCCCCCGGCGAGAAACCCCTCAACGCGGACGACCGCCGTTGTCGTCCTCTTCCAGCCGAATCCGGCTCACCTCGAGCGGGCCGCACTTCTGGCACTGGAACCGGACATTGTCGAACTTGTCCTTTCCGGCACAGAGGGGGCAGACACCGTCCGGCTGAAGGATGATCTGCGGGAGGTTGTCGAGACCGAGCACCGCGAAGATGTCGCGAACGTTCCTGCCGGGGCGCAGGCAGACGAGCTTGTGTTTGAACTTCGGATCGGTGGCGCGGAGGAAGAGCCCGATCGAGGAGGAGATGTAGTCCACCGGGCCGAAGTCGAGCAGAATCCGCGAGGGGCGCTCGACCTTGTCGAGGAACGCCTCGAAGGCCTCATCCACCATGGCGCAGGTGTGGGCGTCGAGAAAGGCGATCTCGAGGGCAAAGACGGTGCGGTGGGTCTTCAAGGGGGTCGCTTCGCTTTCAGGCGGATCCGCGGCAAGCCCGTATCGATCCCGGTCCCATTTCCCTGAATCTCTCACAGGTGAGTATAGACCTCCCGACTCACGGGGTCAAGTCCCGGAGGGTGGGGAGTAAGTGAACGGTCCTCGGTTCAGCGTCCTCGCGCCGCCGCCGGACCGAAGGCCGGAACGCGCTCGTCCTTCCTCCGCCGGCCCCTCCCCCAACCCTTGTCCCCTACCCCTGCCCCCCAACCCCTGCCCCCCAACCCCTGCCCCCTACCCCCTGACCCCTGACCCCTGCCCCCCAACCCCTGACCCCTGACCCCTAACCCCTGGCCCCTGGCCCCTGACCCCTGGCCCCTGGCCCCTGACCCCTGGCCCCTGGCCCCTGACCCCTGCCTACCGCCTCCCCCGATTCGGATCCCCCTTCACCGGCGGCAGCGGCCGCTTCTGCGGCCGCGGAGACTCCTCTTCCTCTTCGCCCCCGCCCCAGAAGAGCGACGACGGGTGCTTCCGGAGAAAGTCCGACGTCTTCGTCACCGACTGAGCCGCCATCGAGAGATTGTCGACCAGATCCCGGGTCTTCTCGTAGAACTCCTGCGAACGGAGCAGCATCCCGACTGTTCCCTCGCCCCGTTCGACCCCCTCCACGATCGTATCGGCCCGATCCAGGATGTCGCTCACCTTCGCAATGCTCCGCCGCAGGTCCTTCTCCATGTCGAGAAGTTCTGCACGCTGCTCCTGGATGGCCTGGTCGAGGCCCTGGGTCGCCTTCTGGAAGCGGCCGGAGACTTCGGTGACCTGCCGGTCGATGTTGTCGAGGGAAGTCCGGGTCCGGTCGGCCAGGCCGCGGGCGTCGTCGAGCACCTGCTGGGCCTTCGAGGCCACGACGCGGGCGTCCTCCATGAACACCTTGGCCTTCTCCGAGATCTCCGCGGCGTTCTTCACGGTCGTCTTGACGTTGGCCGCCACCTCCTCGTCGCCGAAGATGGCGTTGAGCTTCTTGAGGGCTTCCTCGAGGACGCCGACAGCGTTCTGGATGCTGCGCTGAAGGTCGGTGAAGGAGGGCGGGAGGACGCCGGTGAGAATGGCGGTTCCGTCTTTGGGGAGATCGGCGGCGGTCGGGGTCCCGAAGCCGAGTTCCAGCACCTTCTCGCCGATGAGCCCGCGGGGCTCGATGGAGCAGGCGGCGTCGGACTTGACCGTGACTTCGCGGTCGATCGAGAGCGTGATGCTGATGAGGCGTTCGCCGCGGGTCGGGGTTTCGATCTCCTCGACCCGCCCCACCTCGACGCCGCCCATGTGGACCGGCGTCCCCTCCAGGATCCCCGAGGCGTTGGTGAAGGTGGCCTTGAGGGGGTACTTCGGCGAAAAGAGACGGCGTTCCAGCACCGCGAGCATCAGCGCGATGGCGGCGATGCCGACAAGGACGAGGATTCCGATGCGGAGCTCGAGTTTGCGATCGTCCATGCAGGAAGTCCCGGGCCTGAAGCCGGCCGTCTGCCGTCGAAGGCCCCGGGTCCCGACTCTCGACCGACGACTCCGGACTTTCGACTATCCCACCGGCACGATCGGCCCCACCGACCGGCCTTCGATGAATTGTCGCACGATCGGGTTTGCGGTAGAACGGATTTCGTCCGGGGTCCCGATCTGCTGGACGCGCCCCTCGTGGAGCATCGCGATCCGGTTCCCCACCTTGTACGCGAGGGCCATGTCGTGCGTCACCACGACGGAGGTGACGGCGAACTCCTTCGCCATCCCGAGGATGAGGTCGCCGATCACGTCGGACATGATCGGATCGAGCCCGGTGGTCGGCTCGTCGTAGAGCATGACGGCGGGGGGCGGCTCGACGGCGAGGGCGCGGGCGAGGCCCGCCCGCTTCCGCATCCCGCCGCTCAGTTCGGAGGGCATTTTCGCGAGGTCGTCCTCCTTCAGCCCCACGCTGCGGACGCGGGCGCGGACGATCTTCTCCACCTCGTCGGGCGGCTTCAGCCGGTGCTCCTCGAGCTGGAAGGCGACGTTGTCGCGGACGTTCATCGAGTCGAAGAGCGCGGCCCCCTGGAAGACCATCCCGATCCGCCTCCGGAAGGCCATGAGCGTGGCACGATCGAGCGAGGTGAGGTTGGTCCCGTCCACCACCACCCGGCCCTGGTCCGGTCGGAAGAACCCGATGATGTGCCGGAGGAGGACGGTCTTTCCGCACCCGGAGCCGCCGATCACGGCGAGGGTCTCCCCGCGGGCCACCTCGAGCGTCACGCCCCGGAGGACCGGCTTGGAACCGAGGGTCTTGTGGAGGTCGGAGAGGAGGATCATGGCGTCGCGTGCCCTGGTCTGCGAATCGGGATCGCGACAAGTCGATCACCGTTGCGCCTCCACCGGACCCGCATCCCCACGCGCAACCGCATCTGCCGAACGAGCGCGCGGGGGATCGTCACCCACAATCCTGCTCCGCGACGTCGCACCTTCATGCGCCAGAAGAGCTTCCCGTCAGGAGTCTCGTGTCTCGTCATTCCGATCTCCCTGAAAACCGCTCCGTATGAGGTTACCGCATTGTCATCCTGAGCCTCGCCCCGCCGGGCGAGGCGAAGGATCGCCAGGTCTGCCGCAGGAAGGCGTTTGCTCCGAGTCAAGGCTGGCGGTCCTTCGCTTCGCCCGCCAAACGGCGGCGGGCTTCGCTCAGGATGACAACGCCAGGGACGGTAACCTCGTACACCGCTCCATGTCCTGCCTCATGATACTGCCGGAGTGTCCCCGTGGGGAGCATTTCCCGGAGAAGGTGGAACACATCTCCTCACGTCCGAACCTGCCGCGGTTCTGCCGCCCCTCCGGGGCGAACAGAAACAGAAACCCGGGCGATATTGACCGTCGCTCGCGCGGATCGTCAAGATCGTCTTCGCCCGCCCCGGCGATCTGCAACTGCTCGGGGCGAGGACCCTGGAGGGACTGAACCTCCGCGTCGATTCCCGCTCAAAGAAACGGGTCGCCGCGGAGCCGATTCCCGCCGCGTGGAGACGAACGCCCTCAGCGCCCCCCTCGTCCAGAGGCCCGCCTGGGCCGCAATGTTGTGAAACTCGGGTAGCCGCCGAAAAGGATCGATCCCCCCATCGTCCCGCAATACGAGATGTTGAGTTCGCGCCCGGTCTCCGAGGCCAGGCGTTCCATGACTTCCCGTTGGCTCAGGGCACGGTCGGTCGAAAACTGGATCATCTCCTCCCTGGCTTCATCATCGTAAACCCTGCATCTCAGATGGTGATCGGAGTAGAGCCGGCTGGAAAGATCCGCCAGCGACATCCGCGGGTAGTTGAGGGGCGGAATCGACCGGTCCAGGATCTTCACGGGGAGGCGGTAGCAGACGACGACGGTCGCCAGCGCCGTACCGAGCAGCAGCCGCCGCCGTTCCCTCGCCGATGGCCTTCCGAGGGCCCAGCGAAAGCCGGCGTAGAGGACCACGAGGAAGGCCAGGGAGATCGGCTCCACCCCCGAAAGGGGAGTTACGCTGACCAGGAGCCCGAGGGCGATGCCCATCGTCACAGAAAAGGCGCGGCCGGCGATCGGAGGATCGGTGCTGACGACCGCTCCGCCCGCGTCTTGCGCCTCAGGCTGGTTCGGAGCCATGTTGCCCCCCCCCAGAAGCGCTACTCGCCAGCCTCGAGGAGACAGGACGCCTGGACCGCTCGAAAGCCTTGAATCGCAGGGACGACGAAAGCATGATACAACATGAAAGGCAAGCCATGGGGACATTTCACACCGTCTGCCGGCTCACCAACCCGCTGAATCGAATGCGATCGGCGCGTGTCCCCCGAGTACTCGTCGACACGGGAAGCGAGCACACGTGGATTTCACAGGAGACGCTCCGCCAGATCGGCATCCCGGCCGAGAAGAAAGACGTCTCCTTCCAGATGGCCAATGGGCAGACGATCACCCGCGACATCGGGTTCGCCATCGTGCGGGTCGGCGAGCAATTCACCATCGACGAGGTCGTCTTCGCCCGCCCCGGCGACTTGCAACTGCTGGGCGCCCGATCTCTTGAGGGACTGAACCTCCGCGTCGATTCCCGTTCGAAGAAGCTGGTCGCTGCGGGGCCGATTCCGGCGGCATGAGCGCCGGAGGAGGCTTCCCGTCGGTCGCCGGCGGCCACGGGCCGGCCCCTCGGGCTGGCCCAGCCGATCCGACTCTCGACCGTCGATTTCCGACTCTCGCGGGTCCGCCTCAATACATCAGCACCGTCAGCATGAAGTCGCTCAGGAGGATCAGGATGCACGACGCCACCACCGCCTGCGTGGTGGCTTTGCCCACCCCCTCGGCGCCCGCCTCGGCGTGGAGGCCCTTGTAACAGCAAACGACCGCGATGATCCCGCCGAAGACGGCGGCCTTGAGGAGGCCGCTGATGATCGCCCAGGGGAAGACCCATTCGAGGGCGTTCTGGATGTAGAAGTGGCGGTCCACGCCGAGGATGTCCACGGTCACGAAGTACGCCCCGAGACAGCCGATCACGTCCACCAGCGCGGTGAGGAGCGGGGTCAGCAGAAGGCAGGCCAGGAATCGCGGCAGAACGAGGTAGCGCACCGGGTCGGTGGCCATCGCCTCGAGGGCGTCGATCTGCTCGGTCACCTTCATCGTCCCGAGTTCGGCCGCCATCGCCGCCCCCACCCGGCCGGCGAGCATGAGGCCGGTGAGCACAGGACCCAGTTCGCGCGTCATCGACAGTCCCACCACCGCGCCGACGAGCGACTGGAGTTCCACCCGCTTGAACTGGGAGTACGACTGGACGGCGAGGACCATGCCGGTGAAGATGCCGGTGGTCAGGACCACGGGAAGCGACTCGTTGCCCACCCGGATCGCCTGCTCGAGGAGGACGCGCCGACGCGGCCATCGGCCGAACGAGGCGGTGACGGCCCGCCCCGCGAGCCGGGCGTAGCCGCCGAGCTGGCGGACGAGGTCGATCGAGGTGCGGCCCAGGCCCGTGAGCACGGCTTCCATCTGACCCGCCGGTGTTGGGAACCACGCAGGCCGCAAATGTACGCGAATTTCCCGCGGGAGAAAAGAAACAACGGAGCGGGGGCCGCCGAAACCACCGAGACCACTGAAGCAGAGGATGTGGATTCCCGGGGAAGACGGCAACAACCCGGAGATTCGCGACGTTCTCTGTCGAAAACAAAACCCCGGCCGTGCGGGCCGGGGTTGGAGATCTCAAGACCGTCAGCGACGTCATTCCTTCTTTGCGGTCTCCACCGGCGGCGACGCCGGCGCGGAGGCCGCGACCGGCTCGAAGTAGAGCGATTCCCCCTTCGCCTTCACCCGGATCCCCGTCATCTCCTTGAACTCGCCCCGGAGGATCTGCTCGGAGATCGGATCCTCGATCCCCTTCTCGATCGCGCGCTTGAGCGGCCGGGCGCCGAACTCCGGGTTGAACCCCTGCACGATCAGAAGCTCGATCGCGTCCTCGGTCACCTCCAGTTCGATGTGCCGGTCCGCCAGCCGGGCCCGCACCTGCCGGAGTTCGATGTCGATGATCTTCCGCAGATCCACCTTCGTCAACTGGTGGAACACGATCACATCGTCGATGCGGTTCAGGAACTCCGGCCGGAAGTGCTTCTCCACCTCCTTCATCAGCTGGGACTTCATGTCCTCGTAGGAGGCCTCGCTGGAGGTCTTCCGGAATCCGAGCGTGGACTGGTTCTTGATCACGTCCGCCCCGATGTTCGAGGTCATGATCAGGATCGTGTTCTTGAAGTCGACGTGCCGGCCGAAGGAGTCGGTGAGCCGCCCCTCCTCCATGATCTGGAGGAGCATGTTGTAGACATCGGTGTGCGCCTTCTCGATCTCGTCGAGGAGGACCACCGCGTACGATCGGCGGCGGATCTTCTCGGTCAGCTGACCGCCCTCCTCGTAGCCCACGTACCCCGGCGGGGCGCCCACGAGGCGGGAGACGTTGTGCTTCTCCATGTATTCCGACATGTCGATCGCGATGAGGGCGTCCTCCTCGCCGAACATGAACTTGGCGAGCGCCTTCGCGAGGAGCGTCTTCCCGCAGCCGGTAGGCCCGACGAAGATGAACGAGCCGATCGGCCGCCGCGGGTCCTTGAGGCCGGCGCGCGACCGGCGGATGGCCCGCGCCACCGCCCGGATCGCCTCCTCCTGCGAGACGATCGACTGGTGGAGTTCCTCCTCCATCTTGAGGAGCCGCTCGGCGTCCTTCTTCTCGAGCCGCGTGAGCGGGATGCCGGTCATCCGCGCCACCGTCTGCGCGATGACCTCCTCGTCCACGGTCCCGTCCACCTCCTTGTTCTGCTCGCGCCACTTCCGCTGCAGCCCCTCCTTCTTCTCCCGGAGCTGCGTGGCTTTGTCGCGAAGGAGCGCGGCGCGCTCGTAGTCCTGGTTCGCGATCGACTCGTCCTTCTCCTTGTCCAGCTTGGTGATCTCGGCGTCGATGTCCTTCAGGTCGGGCGGACGGGTCATCGCCTGGAGCCGCACCCGCGCACCGGCTTCGTCCATGACGTCGATCGCCTTGTCCGGCAGGAAGCGGCCGGTGATGTATCGGTTGGAGAGTTCCACGCAGGCGTTCAGCGCCTCGTCGGTGTAGGAGACCCGGTGGTGCGCCTCGTACCGGTCGCGCAGCCCCTTGAGGATGGCCAGCGCCTCGTCGCGGTTGGGCGGATCGACCATGATCGTCTGGAACCGCCGTTCGAGGGCTCCGTCCTTTTCGATGTACTTGCGGTACTCGTCAAGCGTGGTGGCGCCGATGCACTGGATCTCGCCGCGGGAGAGGGCGGGCTTGAGCACGTTGGAGGCGTCGATCGCCCCCTCCGCGCCGCCGGCGCCCACCAGCGTGTGAAGCTCGTCGATGAAGAGGATGATGTTCTTCGACCGGCGGACCTCGTTCATCACCGCCTTGATGCGCTCCTCGAACTGGCCGCGGTACTTGGTGCCGGCGACCATCAGGGCGAGGTCGAGGACGACGATCCGCTTCTCACGCAGGATCTCCGGCGTCTCCCCCTTCACGATGTCCTGGGCGAGCCCTTCGACGATGGCGGTCTTGCCCACGCCCGCCTCGCCGAGGAGGACCGGGTTGTTCTTGGTGCGGCGGGAGAGGACCTGCATGACGCGTTCAATCTCGCGCCGGCGCCCGATCACCGGATCGAGTTTCTGCATCTGCGCCAGTTCGGTGAGGTCGCGGCCGAAGGCATCGAGCGCGGGGGTCTTCGACTTTCCGGGCTTCGCGGCGGCGCCCTGCTTCTCCTCGGCGTTGGCCTGCGGCGCGGGGTGATCGGCGCCGAGGACCTCGAGGACCTCCTCGCGGACGTCTTCCAGCTTCAGGTTGAGGTTCATCAGAACCTGGCTGGCGATCCCCTCCGACTCCTTCAGCAGACCGAGGAGGAGATGTTCGGTGCCGATGTAGTCGTGGCCCAGGCCGTTGGCCTCTTCACGGGCCAGTTCGAGGACCCGCTTGGCGCGCGGGGTGAAAGGGAGCTGCCCCATCGTCACCATGGGCGGCCCCTGCGGGATGAGCTTCTCGACCTCCATCCGGATTTTCCGGAGGTCGGCGCCGAGGTTCTTGAGGACCTTGGCCGCGATCCCGCTCCCCTCATGCACGAGGCCGAGAAGGATGTGCTCGGTCCCGATGTACTCGTGGTTGAACTTCTGCGCCTCCTGTCGCGCGAGCGACATGACCTTACGGGCGCGGTCGGTGAATTTGTCGAACATGGCGAGTCTCCGAGGGGGGCCGCCCAGATCCCCGGCGTCGGGCCCCTTCCCGAGCGGTCATTCTGGCGGCTGCAGACATTCCTCTTATCGGCTCCGGCGGTCATTCTGGCAGCGCCCTACCGGAGGGTCAAGAGTTTTGGGGACAGTGGGGCGCTCCTCCGGATTGATACGCGAAAGTCGTGCCGGGCGTTTACGGGGAGTTTCGGGTTGCGGTCCCCGTCCAGATTCCTCGCCTCGCGCCAGACAGAGGCGCGAGGCTCGGAATGACACCCTGGCGACGCACCGTAGGGGCGGGTGCCGACCGGTCGCAGGATCTCCGGGGCCGTCGATCGCGTCGGGGATCAAATCCTGGGAATCGCCCATCCCGCAGCCATGAGGTCGGGACCCGCCCGCGGGCGGGGGCCGTCCTCCGTGCTGCGGGATCGACCGCGGAAATGACAAAATCGCGAGCGCGAGCAACGTCACAAACAAGTCGATGACCGGACGGTCCCCGCCCCTACGGTTGCCATCCTGAGCCGTGGCTCCCGGTTCACGGCGGTCAAGTGTAGTTCACGCGAGGACCCACACGCTGATCACGAGAACGGTGTTGTAGCTCCAGTGAAGGGCCAGGGAGGGACCGACACACCCCGTGCGCATCCGGAGGACGATCGTGGCCAGGGTGAGGGCGGCGATGGCCAACATCCCGGGCAGATACCCTCCCACTTCGCCGTAGTGCAGCGCGAAGAAAACCACGGACACCACCAGGGCCGACAGGCGGGGGCTCCAGCGTCGGACGAGGCCGGAGTAGAAGGCGCCCCGGAATAGAAACTCCTCCACCGGCGGAATCCCTAGGGCGACGAGGGTCCAAAGGAGACGCCCGCCGACCGTGGAGGCCATCTGCGCGACGGGGCCGGGTTCGTGGTCGGCCGGGGGCGGAAGGACCCAGATCGAGAACGCCAGGTAAATCCCTCCGAAGACCGCGCCCGCCAGCCCCGTGACGAGCCGGTGACGCCCCTCCCCCGCCGCCCAGCCGATGGCCGAGCGATAGGTCTCCCCGGCGCGATGCCGGATCAGGAAATGGCTGAGGGGGAACAGGACCGCGGCGCCGCCCAGGACGGCCCCGAGAATCATCCAGGCCCCGAGATCGCGGACGAGCGCCGGGGTATCGACGGGCGTGCCGGTGATGGCGGCTCGCACCCCCCCGATGATCCCCCCCGCGAACCCGACCGCCATCGCGCCCGCCACCTGACCTCCGAGGTAGCCGCCGAAGAGGATCCAGGCGCCCGCAAAGCCGAATCGGCCCGGCGACGGGATGGGGAGGGCGGCGGCCACGTCGTCGTTCATTTTCCCGATTCCCCCTCCTGACCCGCCACACCCAACCGCGCGAAGATCGATTCCTGCACCTTCGCGGGATCCACCCTCATTCGCGAGAGCACCTGCGCCGCGAGACTGTCGCTGGTCCAGAGAATGCCGAGGAGCAGATGCTCCGCCGTGACCTGCTCGTGGCGGAAGTCATCGGCCTTGTTCCGGGCGAAGTCGACGATGTCCCACACCCACCTCGAGAAGGTCGGGAGGCCGTGACCGGTCGGGACGGACGACCCGGCGGACCGGTTGGACGGAGTCGTCCCCTCGCTCGGCGTTCCGGTGCCCACGCTCTTCGGGGGAATCGATTCCGAGGCGGCCCCTGGAGTCGCGGACGATTCCTCCGGCCACGATGGGGCGACCTCGCGTCGAACGGCGTCCGCTTCGGCGCCCGCCTCCCGCAGAATCTGTGAGGTCTGTGACTCCGCGTCTCCTGCGAGAGCGAGCAGCAGGTGTTCCGAACCTGTCTCGGGATGACCGAGCCGCCCCGCCTCGGCCCGAGCCGTCGCCAGGGCGCGAAGGGCCGGCTCCGACAACTTGAGGAGCGTTTCATACTGCCGCATCCGGACGGTCAGCCGCTCGGACTCACGGCCCAGGGAGGCCAACAGGTCCTCACGTCTTCGAACGGGGCCGGGGCCGTCCCCGGCCACCCCCGTGGGCAGGTCGCGGTCGAGCCTCTCGACTTTCTCGCGCGCCTGCACTTCCTCATCCCGCACCCGGGCGGCCGATTCATAGTCTCGGGCGGAGATGAAGTCCTCTTTCCGGCGCCGCAGGCGGTCGATCTCCGCGCCCAACTCCTTCACACGGACTCCATAGTTGAGAATCTCCCGCGCACCGAACTCGTCCATCCCGCTCTGGGTCGCCTTGTTCTCGGCCGCGGGCGGGGGAGGGCGCCGGGCCAGGGCTCGTTCGAGTTCGCGGCGAAGCTCGCCCTTCCGCATGGCGATCGCGTTCATCAGACGGGCCACGACGTCTTCCGACTCGTTCAGAAGTCCAAGAAGCAGGTGCTCGATATCGATGTAGTCATCTCCGTGGAGCGCCGCCTCCTCCCTGGCCCGGGCGAGCAGGCTGCGGATTCGAGGAGTGGTACGATATCGCTGCTCGACGGAACGCCTTGGGGGTCGCCTGGCCGGGCGGTCGGGAGACGGCTCAGGTTTCGAAGGGTCGGTAGAGAGGGCCTCAAATGCCTCCGTCCGGACCCAGTCGACATCTACCCCGAAGCCGAGCAGAACCTGGGCGGCGAGTCCCTCGGTCTCCCGGACCAGCGCCAGGAGGAGGTGCTCGGTGCCGACGTAGCGCCTCCCGTGCTGCTCCGCCTCCTCCTCCGCCAGCTTGAGGACCCGCTTCGCGCGAGGCGTGTAGGGGCGCTCGCCCGCCGTCGGAAGAGGCGGCCCCTGCGGGAGGAGTTTCAAGGTTTCCGTCCGCACCCGGTCGAGGCTCGCGCCGAGTTTGAGAAGCAGTGCGGCGGCCGTGCTCTCCGGCGAAGCCGCAATCCCGAGGAGAATGTGTTCGGTTCCGATGTACTCGTGGTTGAGGCTCCTCGCTTCTTCCTGGGCCAGCGACATGACCCTTTTCGCGCGGGCGGTGAATCGGTCGAACCTGAAGGCATCCCGCAACTCGTTCCTGAGCGCGTCTGACAGGCCGTCACTCGCGGGGGGAGGCGTCTTTGCGGTGTCCCGTCCACGTGTCAGGTTCTCGATTTCCGCCAGGATTGCTCCAATGTCCTTGTCCGAGGGGGCTCTCGAGCCCGGCCGGTCTTCCGAACCTGCTTCAGATGGGCCGCCCAGAATATCGAGGACTTCCTCGCGGACGTCCTCCATCTTCAGGTTGAGGTTCATCAGAACGTGGCTGGCGATCCCCTCCGACTCCTTGAGGAGGCCGAGGAGGAGATGTTCGGAGCCGACATAGTCGTGGCCCAGGCCGTTGGCCTCTTCACGGGCCAGTTCGAGGACCCGCTTGGCGCGCGGGGTGAAGGGGAGCTGAGCCATTGTCGCCCCGGGCGGCCCCTCCGGGATGATCTTCTCGACCTCCATCCGGATTTTCCGGAGGTCGGCGCCGAGGTTCTTGAGGACCTTGGCCGCGATCCCGCTCTCCTCATGCACGAGGCCGAGAAGGATGTGCTCGGTCCCGATGTACTCGTGGTTGAACTTCTGCGCCTCCTGTCGCGCGAGCGACATCACCTTCCGGGCGCGGTCGGTGAATTTGTCGAACATGCGGCGATTCCCTCCCCGGGAAATGTCCCCGCCGCGGCACGGGCGGGGGCCGTCCTCCATGCTACGGGATGGACCGCGGGGATGGCAAGATCGCGAGCGCGAGCAACATCACAAACAGGTCAACGACCGGACGGTCCCCGCCCCTACGGCCGGACCCTCGATCGCGCCATCGCGGGACACCGTGCCCACCGCACCGTCCGCAATCGCACTTGTCATCCCGAGCCGTCGCCCTCTGTTCGGGCGACGGCGAGGGATCTGGCCTCCGCACCACTCTCCCCCTGATGCGGTCCCCGTCCAGATTCCTCGCCTCGCGCCAGACGGAGGCGCGAGGCTCGGAATGACACCCGGACGATGCGCCGTAGGGGCGGGTGCCGACCGGTTGCAGGATCTCCGGGGCCGTCGATCGCGTCGAGGATCCGGACCGGAGAGTCGTCCATCCCGCAGCCATGAGGTCGGGACCCGCCCGCGGGCGGCGGCAAACCCCGGCCCTACAAGTCCCCGCGCTTCATCGCCGCCACCAGATACTCCGCGCAGCGGAACGAGTGCGCGAGGATCGTGAGCGTGATCGGCACCCCGCCCGTGGTCGGGAAGTTCGAGCCGTCGACGACGAAGAGGTTCGGGACCTCATGCGACTGCCCGAACGGATTCACCACCGACGTCCGTGGGTCGGTCCCCATCCGCACGGTCCCCTCGACGAGGTGACCGGTCGTTTCGCCGGCGGAATCGGCCGCCACCTCGTCCGCCCCCGCCGCGGAGAGGAGTTCGAGCCCCCGGGCCTGCAGATACCGGCCGATCGACTTGTGCTCATCCGGCACGTCGAGATGGATGCGCGCCACCGGAAGGCCCCAGCGGTCCCGCACCTCGGGATCGAGATCGATGAAGGTCCCCCGGTTCGGGAAGAACTCGGCAAAGGTCTCGAACTCGATCGTCCGCGACTCGCGGAACCGCTCGCGGATCCGGTCCTTGAGCGCCGCCCCCCACCGGTGCGGGTGCATCTCCTTCGCGATCCGGAGCGCCCGGTAGATCGGATTCGGATGCTGGAAACCGATCCGGATCGTCCCCCCCTTCGGGATCGCGGCCACCTCTTTCGGCACCGTGTAGAAGTCCTGGACCGACCGACCGATGAAGGGCGCCGGGTGCCTCAGCGTCAGCGCCCGCGACGGATCGCGGTCGTACCGGTAGATCCCGCGTCCGCCGGAGAAGACCGAAAACTGGAGGCGCCGGCCGACCAGCCCGCTCCCGTTCGCCAGTCCGTCCGGAAACGAGGCCGACTTCGAGAGGAGGAGGAGCCGCGCCGACTCGATCGCCGAGGCCGAGACGCAAACGACCCTCGCCTTCACCCGCTGCTCCCGGCCCTCGGGATCGAAGTAGATGCATCCCTCCACGCGGCCGTCGCGACCCAGGGTCACTTCGCGCCCCATGCAGCCCGCCCGGATCTCGCACCGGCCGGTGGCGACGGCGTCGGCGAGAAGGGTCTCCTGCGTGCTCGACTTCGCCCCCACCTCGCAGCCGTAGGAGCCGCAGAAGTCGCAGTAAACGCACTGGGCGCGACCCCGGTACGGCCGCGAGAGAATCGCCCGGGCCTCGCGGAACGGATGCACCCCGATCCGCCGTCCAGCCTCGTCGATCGCGCCGCCGAAGGGGTGCGTGGAGATCGGCGGGAGCGGATACGGCCTCGATCGGGGCGGATCGAACGGGTTCTCCGCGGCATCGCCCGAGACGCCGATCGCCTCCTCCGCCTGCACGTAGTAGGGTTCGAGGTCGTCATAGGTGTATGGCCAGTCGTCGAGCGGAATGTCCTCCGAGGTCCCGTAGAGCGACTTCATCCGGAAGTCTTCGGGGTGGAGCCGGTAGAAGTAACCGGCCATGTGAACGGTGCCGCCGCCGACGCATTGGGCCATCCAGCCGATCTCGGTCCGGGCGGCCTGCTTCGCGCCGCGGGTGAGGATCGTGTGCGGGTCGTCCAGCAGCGAGGGGATGAAGAAGCCGCGACGGACGACGCCGATCTCGTCGTGCACGTACGCCGAGCGGGGGTGGTTCGGGCCCTTCTCCAGGACCAGGACACGGAGGCCGGCCGCGGCGGCCCCCGCGGCCATCGGCGAAGCGCCGGCGCCGGAGCCGATCACGACGAAGTCAAAGGTGTCATTTCCCATGACACTCTCCGGGCCCCGGCCCGCCGGGCTCGTACCCGATGAACGTCCACCCCACCTTGTCCCGGTTCCCGCCGTACTGCGGGTGGCCGAGGAAGCCCTCCACGGTGAAGATCAGGAGGTCGTCGAAAAAAAGACTTCCGTTGAAGACGGCGGTGTTCGATTTCCCGGCCTGGAGATGTTCAAGGCAGCGGTCCTGGTCGGCGGGGGCGAGATCGACGAAGGGCTTCTTCCACTGCGACCGGGCGAGCGATTCCAGCACGTCCGCGCCCTGACGGAAGCGCGGGGCCTTGTAGGAGAAGTAGGGGTCGGCGAGGGTCCCCTCGATGGCGTCGATGCAGCCGGCCTCGGCGGCGCCGGAGCCATCGTTGGAGGGGAGGATGCGGGAGGCGGCGGCGGCGAGGACGGCGCGCTGGAGATCGGAGAACGGGGGGGCCCCGGGGGCCCCGCCGACGCGGCGCGCCCCGGCCGGGGGGGGCGTCCCCCGGCACCCTTCGAGGAACCACGGGCCCGTGAGGGCGAGCCCCGCCCCGCTGAGCGACCAGCGGAGGAACCGGCGGCGGTCAAGCGGCGGAAATCCGGAGGACATGGCCAGAGCGTACACCGCTCGCCGGAGGAGGTCAAAGAATCGGTCGGGGAGGATGCCGCATCGCGAGGGCGCGGGCGACGCCGAGACAGGTGCCGATGACCCGCCGCGGAGATGCGGCAGAACGGCCGGCGGATCACGAGACCACCCTCAGGACGGGATGTTACGCGACAAACACATCCGTGTCTCGGTCTGATCTGGTCGAAATGTGTTCAGAGACAAGGCCGCAAGTCCGGGGGTACGAGGTTACCGTCCCCTCCCCCTGTCATCCTGAGCCTCGGCCGCAGGCCGAGGCGAAGATCACCAACGTGTGCGGTTTGCAGACTCCGACGCTGGTGATCCTTCGCCCAGCCGGCCAAAAGGCGGCCGGCTGGGCTCAGGATGACAATGCGGCAACCTCGCACGTCCGGGGCTGCGGAAGGAGTTTGTCCCGGAAGATGCTCCCCACCCCTCCCGAAAACAACACGCCCCGAAGGAGGACCTCCGGGGCGCGGATCACGCTTCTCGTACTCCGCGACCACCGGTCGCGGGCGGCGGCTTACTTTCCACCACCTCAGCCGCCGCCGCCTCAGCCCCCGCCCCCTCAGCCATGCCCGCCTTTCTTCCCGGACTTCTTCGGGCCGGTCCAGGTGAGGTCCTTGACGGTCCATCCCTCCGACGACTTCGTCGCCGACATGACCGCCTTCTCGATGTCGGCCAGCGAGGCCCCCTTCGGCGAGGCGCACTTCACCATCAGATGCCCGGTCGAGGTCTTCTCGACCTTCTCCACCCCGGAAGTCTCGCCGATCGCCTTCACGGCGGCGTCGGTGGCCTCCTTGTTCAGCCCGGCGCAGTCGATCTCGACGGTCCCGCCGAGCGTCGTCGTGGACCGGTCCAGCCTGGACTCCTTCCCCGCGGCGCCCTCGACCGCCTTCTCGACCTGCGACAGCGTCACCTTCTGCTCCTCCTCCACGGTGAAGCAGACCGTCGACTTCTCGACGGAGACGTCCGTCACGCCCGGGATCTTCTCGACGGCCGCCTGGACCGCCTCGGACTTCCCGTCGGGGATCGTGAACGCGAGACAGACCTTCACCGCCTCATCTTCGGCCCGGACGACGGACGCGAGGCCACCCGCCCAGAGGGCGAGGGCCGCGAGCGCGCCGGTCCAGGCACGTCCATGGATCATGGCGACACCTCCTTGGGTTCAGGCCCCGGCGGAATGCCTGGGGTTGGCCGCATCATAGGCGGATGGCGAGACGGGCGTCAAGCGCAATCAGAGCACCCGGGATGCGGGATGGTCCCGATGGGCCGCAGGGAATCGTGCCGCACAACGCGCCCTCACGCCTGCCCGCCATCTGCCTGGCGGGGGCGCACTACGAGCGACGCGTGCGCGCCGGCCGCCTCTCGATTCCCCTTTCCCTCTCCTGCGTCCTCCGCTATCATACCCCTTCGTCCCCGATCGCCCTTCCCCCGATCCGGAGCGAACCATGCCCCGATTCACCGCGCGCGTGCCACGGAGATTGACAGCCACCCTGATTCTGGCGACCCTACTCCTCGCCGCCGGGGCGGGCGATGACGCCCGCCCCACCCTCCAAGCCCAGGATTCCCCGGAGGATGATCCCATGCCCGCCGAACGCATCCGCGCCCCCGAACTCAAGGGGGGCCTCTCCTGGCTCAATACCGACCAGCCGGTCACCCTCGCCGGCCTCAGGGGGAAGATCGTCCTCCTCGACTTCTGGACCTACTGCTGAATCAACTGCCACCACCTCTTCCCCGACCTGCACCGGCTGGAAGAGAAATACCCGAAGGAGCTGGTGGTCATCGGCGTCCATTCGGCCAAGTTCACGACGGAGAAGCAGACCGACTCCATCCGCCAGGCCGTCCTTCGACACAACCTCACCCACCCCGTGGTGAACGACGCCGACTTCGCCATCTGGAAGTCCTACGGCGTCCGCGGCTGGCCCACCCTCATCCTCGTCGATCCCGAGGGATACGTCGTCGGCCAGACCTCCGGCGAGGGACAGTTCGACGTCCTCGACAAGGGGATCGGGATGCTCGTCAAGAAGTTCGACGCGCGGAAGAAGATCGACCGGCGCGACCTCGTCTTCGTGCGGGAAAAGGCGCCCGACGGGGTCCTCTCCTACCCGGGGAAGATCACCGCCTCCCTCGACCCGAAGATCCTCGTCATCAGCGACACGAACCACAACCGCCTCCTCGTCACCGACTGGGAGGGGAAGATCCAGCACACGATCGGCAGCGGCGCGGCCGGCTTCGCGGACGGCGACTTCGCCTCGGCCCGGTTCAACCAGCCCGAGGGAACGGCCCTGCGCGGGGACTCGCTCTACGTGGCGGACACGGAGAACCACGCCGTCCGGCTCGTCGATCTCAGGAAGAAAACCGTGTCCACGATCGCGGGAACCGGGAAACAAGTGTGGCAGAAGGAGGGAGGGCCGGCGCGGCAGACGCCGCTCAACTCGCCGTGGGATCTCGCGCTCGACGGGGACCGCTGCTACATCGCGATGGCGGGCGACCACCGGATCTGGCGTCTCGACCTCGCGAAGGGGCGGGTGGAGCCCTTCGCCGGGTCGGGGCGTGAGAACATCGCCGACGGGACGCGCCTCGAGGCCGCCTTCGCCCAGCCCAGCGGGCTCGCCCTCGCGAACGGCACGCTCTACGTGGCCGACAGCGAGGTGAGCGGGATCCGGGCGATCGACCTCAAGGCGGACGGCCGGGTGCGGACGATCGTCGGTGAGGGGCTGTTCGAGTTCGGAGACGCGGACGGGACGGGGAAACAGGTCCGCCTGCAACACGTCCTGGGGATTGCCTGGGGGGACGACCGCCTCTACGTGGCCGACACCTACAACTCGAAGATCAAGATCGCCGACCCCGCGCGGAGGAGCGTGACCTCCTGGTGCGGGAGCGGCCGGCCGGGCCGGGAGAACGGGATCGGATCGGCGGCCTCGTTCGGTGAGCCGAACGGACTCTCAGTCGCCGGAGACCGGGTGTTCGTCGCTGACACGAACAATCATGCCATTCGGGTGATTGACAGGTCGAGCGGACAGGTGACGACTCTCGAAATCAGATAATGCGGGTGGCACGGGCGGCTTGTCCGCCCGTGCCTGCACCCCGCGACCACGGGCCGCAAGCGGCCCGTGCCACCCGTTCCCTGTGATTCCTTCCTCGGACATCGCTTGTCACCTTGTGTGGACTGTCCCCATCGACCTGAGGCCCTCCCCACCGCATTGAGCATCACACCAACGGGCGCTTCGCGGTATCGCATCATAACTAATTTATAGAAAGTAAGTTACGACGATGATCTGGCGCTAACTCCCTGCGCTCACGCATTCCCGGCCGGGGCGAAATCCGGGCTCGTTCGCCCAATTTTTGCAGGGAGAGGACTACCTTGGCCCGTCCCCTCTACTGGTGTCCAAGGGGTTGGCCACTGTGGTATCCGCAAGTCACTATTGACTCGTCCGGGGTCGGACGATAACATTAGGAGCCTCGCTTCGCGGGAGGAGTGAGACCCCTCTCTGCACCGTGTGACTCGCCGACGGGGTGGGATGCTTGGTCCGGCTTCATCGATCCCATCCATCCGGCGGCCTGCCCGACATTGTTCGGACCGGTCTGCCGCGTCCCACCGCGCCTTGCGGGTCATCCGGCCTTGACGTCCCTTGCTTTCAGGAGGACCGCCATGCGGTTGCCGACGCTTCGTCTGGTGCTGTCGATCGCGCTCTCCGTGACCGGTTTTGCCTCCGTTCACGCGCAGACTTACTCGACGCAGTTCAACGACTCGTCCGGTTGGACCCTGAGCGCGGAATCCGCCCCGATTCAGTGGTCCGTGGACGCCACGCCCGCCTCGGTGAGCGGAGGGCCCGCGTTCAGTCCCTCCAACAGTCTGAACTTCAATGACGGCGCCACCTACGACAGCGGTGTGACCGTCACCGGGGATGCGACCTCCCCTTCCATCGACATCTCCGCGATGACGAGTCCACAACTCTCCTTCCGATGCAACTACGTCACCGAAGAGTGGACCCCCGATACCGACTACGACCGCAAGTACGTGCAGATCGGGAACGACGGCTTTCCCGCCTCCTCCGATACGGCGGGAAACCTGTACAACGGTCAGGTGGCGTCCGTCGGGGCCGCGGTGGAGCTCGGAGACTGCGCCGGGCAGGGAACCTGGCACATGCACGTCATGGACCTCACGCCCTATGTGACGCAGGGCCCGATCCAGGTGCGCTTCCGTTTCAACTCCGGCGACGGTTCGGCGAACAACTTCCCGGGCTGGTTTGTGGATGACATGCGCGTCGGCGAACCCCTTCCCGGCCCGTTCACCCTCACCAGCCCGTCCAACGGGGCCTCGAACGTAGCGGTCGGGACGGCGTTCACGTGGACCGCCTCGGCGGCCGTCAACACGTACACCCTGCAGGTTTCCACGGCGAGCAACTTCAGCAGTTTCGTCGTCAACCAGTCCGGCATCGGGGCCACGACCTTCACACCGGCCCCGGGGACGCTGGTGCCGACCACGACCTATTACTGGCGTGTGATGGCGGTCAACACGGCCGGGAGCACGATGGCCAACGGAGTGCCCTTCAACTTCGCGACCGACGGCACCCTTCCCACGCCCTATACGACCGACTTTGAGGGCACCGACGCCCCGAACGGCTGGGCCTGGACCCGGGCCTGGTCCTGGGGCGCTCCCACCAGCGGGCCGAACACCGACCACACCTCGGGGGCGGGAACCAATCTGTTTGCGACGAATCTCGGCGGAAACTACACCAACGCCCTGTCGAACGAATTCCTCACGAGCCCGGCCATCGTCATCCCCGGAGGGGCGCTCTCGCCGCAGATGTCCGTCTGGATCTGGATGTCTTCCGAAAATCTGGGAGACGGCGGACACGTCGAAATGGGACCGGGCGACGGCACCTTCGCTTTCGTCACCGGCTTCACCCCGGCGTACAACACGACCGCGACATCGTTGACGGACAACACCACCGCCTACGGCGGAACCACCTTCGCCCTCGGCGGAGGGGTGTTTACGAACATCGTGCTCCCCCTGGCGGCCGGAACCACCGTCCAGTTCCGTTTCCACTTCGCCAGCGACAATGACGGCGGCTTCCCCATCCTGGGACCCGGCTGGTACATCGACGACTTCTCCATCACGGGGGTCGGCTCCGCCAGCACGACCGCCTTCACGGACCTCGCCGGAGCGGGCGTCGCTTCATACGTCTTCAGCGTGGACACCATCTTTGTGACGGTGACGGACGCCGACCAGAACCTGATCATCAGCGGGACGCCGGAAACGGTGACGGTCACGATCACCAGCGCCATCAGCGGCGACAGCGAGGTGCTGACGTTGAGCGAGGTGGACGTCAACAGCGACACCGTGTTCGACGACGGGGGCGTCTTCCGCGCCTCGATCGCCCATGCCGGAGGGGCGGCGGCCGCCGACGGGGTGCTCCAGACCAACTTCGGGGACACGATCACCGCCACCTACATCGATCCGGACGAGCCGTCGGATACCTCGAACGACACGGCCAACATGGCCCCGGCCCCCACGCTCAGTTCGATCGCCTTCACCGATTCCGCGAGCGTCACCGTCCTCAACTACGCCATGAACGCCGGCAATATCTTCATCACCGTGACCGATGCCGATCAGAACACCAACTTCGCGCTCGCCGAGACGGTGACCGTGGTGCTGGACTGCGTCCCGAACAGCGGCGACATGGAGACCATCACGCTCACCGAGACCGGCTTGAGCACCGGAGTCTTCCGGAATGCGACCGGGGTCGACTCCAGCACGGCCTTTGCCGTGCCGGGCGACGGCGCCATCCAGCTCCTCGCCAGCGGCGACATGGTCCGGGCCACCTACACCGACCCCAACGACGGGGCCGACGTCTCGCAGACTACCGCCACGGTCACCAACCAGCCCACCACGTCCAGCGCCCGATTCACCGACTCCGCGGGCGCCACGGTGACAACGTATATCGTGGGCGGGAACAACATCTTCGTCGAAGTGGATGATGGAGATCAGGACCTGAACCCCATGGCGCAGGACTTCGTGACGGTGACGGTCGCCGACGCCACGTCCACGGACAGCGAGACATTTCTCCTCGGTGAGACCACGTTTTCGAGCGGGGTGTTCAACAACATGCCCGTCGGCCTGCCGACCACGGGCGACGGACCTCCCTTCCTCAACAACGGCACCCTCTTCACCGCCGGCGGAAACACCATCACCGTCACCTACACCGATCCCGATCCGGTGCCGGCGGACACCTTCACGGCCAATGCCACGATGAGCGCCACCGCCTCCACCAACATCTTCTCCACCGGGGCGGGGACGGAAGTCGACCCGGGCTTCATCATCAACACCAGCACGATCTACGTCACGGTCACAGACAACGACGAGAACCTGGACCCGACCACGCCCGAAATCGTGCTGGCGACGATTTCCGACCCCACCACCGGCGACACCGAAGTCATCACCCTGAATGAGACGGGGGTCAACACCGGCGTGTTCCGCAACGCCATCGCCCTCACGAACGCCGCCCTCGCCGGAGGGGTGGCCCCGGACGGTCTCCTCGAGGTCTTCGTCGACGACGTGCTTCTCTCCACCTACGTGGACGACGATACCACCAGCGACACCACCACCGACACTGCCGTCATCCTCCCGGCCGTCGGGAGCCTCTCGATCACGCTCGGTCCGAGCAATCCCCCGGCCACGAATGAGCTGGCCCTGGCGCAGAATGTGGAGATGCTTCAGCTGCGGCTCACGGCCGGAACGGCGGTCTCCGAGGCGGTGAAGGTCAACTCCGTCCGCGTCCAGGCCAGCGGGACCGGGAACGACCTGTTCGCCGTGCTGAGCAACCTCTACATCGACGTCAACCAGAACGGGAGCATCGACACCACCGACACCTGGCTCGCCACCGGCGGGTACGCGATGGACAACGGCACGGCTTCCTTCATCAACCTGAATCTGATCATCTCGGGCGGATCCACCCTGACCCTCCTGGTCGGGTACAACTTCAGCCAGCTCGCGGTGGTCGGAGACACCTTCGCCGCGTCGCTCACCGGGAACGCCAACGTCACGGCCGTGGGGCAGAGCTACGGGGGTCCGATCACGCCCGCCGGCCCGGCCCCGTACTCCGGCAGCCTGAAGACGATCGTCGCCACCGGAACAGCGCCCACGTTCTATATGAGCACCCCGGCCTCGAGTCCCGCCTCCAGCACCCAGGCCGACAACGCGACGAACGTCTCGGTGTACCAGCTGGTTCTGGCCGCCTCATCGAGCGGCGGCGTGGACGTCACCGGGGTCACGTTCACCGCCTCCGGGACGGGGAACGACGCCGTGACGATCGCCACGGTGGAGCTCTGGACCGATCTGGACGGGAACGGGTTCGTCGGGAACGGAGACACCCAGCTCGGCACGGCGACGACCTACAGCGCGGACGACGGTCAGGCCGCGTTCGTGTTCGCCGCGCAAAACGTCCCGGCGGGGGGATCGGTCACCTGGCTTCTGATTTACGATTTCAGCGGGTTCGGGGCGGCGGCCGGAGATACGTTCCTGACCGGCGTCCCCCTCAACGGCGCCGTGACCTCGACCGTGGCCGTGACAGGCGCCCCGGTCACTTCCAACACCATCACGAGCGGAACCCCCGGCGGACCGGGCTCGCTCCAGTTGACGGCCGACGCCGGCAACCCGGCGGCGGGAAGCGTGGCGCGCGACGCCACGGGGGTCAAGATGCTCGAGATGGCCCTGACGGCCAGCTTCGAGGACGTCATCGTCCGTCGGATCCGGCTCCGGGCCAGCGGAACGGCGAACGACGTGTCGAACCTCACGAACGTCCAGTGGTTCAACGACCTCAATAACAGCGGCGCGGTGGACACGGGAGAGCCCTCGATCGGCTCGGCCGGCGTCTACAACGCGGATGACGGGACCTTCGTCGTGAGCGGGATCGCCGAGACCATCACGGCCGGCACGACCGAGGCGTGGATCGTCCTCTACAACCTCAACGGGACCGGGACGGTCGGGAAGACGATCAAGGCGACGCTGGGCGCGAACAGCGACATTCTGGCCACGGGGGCCTCTTCCCTCGCCACGATCACGCCGTCCGGCGCACCGGTCGCCGGTGGGATCCAGTCATTGACGCTCCCCACGGCCACCGGAAGCTCCAGCAGCAGTTCATCGAGCGGTGGTTCGAGCAGCAGTTCGAGCGGCGGCAGCAGCGGCGGCTCGTCGGGGGGCGGCGGAGGCGGCGGAGGCGGCGGCGG
>JACPTZ010000006.1 GCA_016192525.1 Planctomycetota bacterium | reverse complement strand
TGCGGCCGAGGCTCAGGATGACAAGGGAGGGGACGGTAACCTCGTACGCATCGCGGAGGACGGAGCGAAGTCCCGTTCGGACCGTGGCCCGCACGGACCGCGAACTCCAGCCATTGACCACAATATATGTATACACGCATTATGGTCAATAGCGGGGATGCGCGTCGGACGGCCGAGGTTGGCGTGGACGGGACGGCCACGGAATCCTGGCGGCGGCTGCTTCCCTTGACTCCGGACCGAATCTCTGCTAATCCCGGCTCGTGCTTTCCTGAGGTGCGCCCTGCCCGAACCCGCCAACACCCTGGTCGTCTGTCGCGGAGGAGGCGAACTCGCCACCGCCGCGGTGCGTCGGCTCGCCCTCGCCGGCTTTCCCTGTGTGGTCCTCGAGGACCCCGAGCCGTCCACTGTACGCCGCACCGTCGCGTTCGCCAACGCCCTCTACGAAAGCGCCTGGACGGTCGAGGGGGTGACTGCCATCTCGTGCAGCAACGTCGAGGAGGTCTGGCACGCCCTGCACGGACGCCCGGTCGATCGCGCGACCGTCGCCGAGTTCGCCGCCCGTCCGGACGGCGATCGACGGAAGAACGAGGACCGGCGCCGGGGCGGGGACCGACGCGGCTCCCATCGCCGCGGCGCGGTGGATCTTCCCCCCCCGGTGGTGGCCGCCCCCTCGACGGAGGGGCCGCATCCGGTCCGGTACGCCGTCGTGGAGCCGACCCCCCTGCCGGTCCCGGTGCTTGTCGATCCCCACGGCGCCACGCTCGCCGATCTCCGACCGCAGATCTTCGTCGAAGGACGCATGGCCAAGCGGAATCACGGCCTCCGCTCCACGGCGTGGCCGCTGGTGATCGCCATCGGCCCCGGCTTCACCGCCCCCCGCGACGCGCACTTCGTCATCGAGACCTGCCGGGGACACGATCTGGGGCGCGTCATCGCCAAGGGTCATTCCGCCCCGGATACGGGCCGTCCAGGCGAGATTGCGGGAGAATCGGACTCACGTGTCCTGCGCGCTCCGTCGGACGGCCGCTTCTGGACCGCCCGGGTGATCGGGATGCCGGTCCACACGGGAAACGTCATCGGCTATGTCTGCGCCGAGGGGTTTCACCCGGGAGCCACGGGTCCGGACTTCGGGGCCCCCGTGACGACCACGATCGACGGAGTCGTCCGGGGCCTCCTGCGCGACGGCCATCGGGTGCGGGAGGGGCAAAAGGTGGGCGACGTCGACCCTCGGAATGACCCCGCCTACTGTGAACGCATCAGCGACCGGGCCAACGCGGTGGCGGGCGGGGTCCTCGAAGCGGTGCTTCGGGGCCTGCGCGCCGGGACGTAGCGATCTGAGCCTTGATCGCGTCCTTTCACCCTGAGAGAATGCGTCATCCGTCTCCGCTCCCCTTCACGGAGTTTCGCCATGCAGGGTTCCCTCTCCGCCGACACGATTCGCCCCATTTTCAGCCGGCTGCGCGAGGCCAACCTGGCCTTCATGAAGGCCTTTCCCGGAGAGGCCGGGACGCGGCAGCCGGTCCATACGGTCTACGGCGGCGCGCACCTATTTCGCGCGGACACCTGCCGCAAGCTCGGCGAAGTGGGCCTCAGGGCGCTCCGGGAGTATGCGCCGGACGCCGCCGTCTTCGCCGGTGCGATCGGACTGGCCGATTCGCTGGAGGGCATGGCCGGCACCATCCACGCCCGGGTCCAGGAGAAGCTGGCGCGGGAGCCGGTCGAGGACTTCCGGATCGACTTCGAGGACGGGTACGGGAACCGGCCCGACGCCGAGGAAGACGGCCATGCCGTCTCGGCGGCGGAGGAGGTGGTCCGCGGCTGCGCCGCCGGCTCGATCTCCCCCTTCATCGGGATCCGGATCAAGCCCTTCACCGAGGAACTGCGGGAGCGCAGCGTGCGGACGCTCGATCTCTTCCTCAGCGCGCTGGTGCGGAACGGACGCGGATCGCTGCCTCCGAACTTCGTCGTCACCCTCCCGAAGGTCACCCTGCCGGAACAGGTCTCCGCCCTCGCCGATCTTTTCGATGCCCTGGAGCCCGCGCTTCGCCTCCCGCGCGAATCGCTCCGGCTGGAGATCATGATCGAGACGCCGCAGTCGATCGTCGGCCCGCAGGGCCGGATCCCCCTTCCGGGATTCCTCGCCGCCGCCCGGGGGAGATGCGTGGCGGCCCACTTCGGGACCTACGACTATACCGCCGGCTGCAACATCACCGCGGCCTACCAGTCCATGACCCACCCCTCCTGCGACTTCGCCCGCCACATGATGCAGGTGGCCTTCGCCGGGACGGGAATCATGCTCTCGGATGGGGCGACCAACATCATGCCGGTCCCCGTGGCGGTCCACCGGGCCTGGCGACTGCATGCCGATCACATCCGGCACTCGCTTCTCCACGCCTACTACCAGGGGTGGGACCTTCATCCGGCGCAGCTCCCGACCCGCTACGCCACGATCTATGCCTTCTTCCTCGAGTGCCTCCCGGCCGCCACCGAGCGTCTTCGGAACTTCATCGCCAAGGCGGCCCAGGCGACGCTCGTCGGGGACGTGTTCGACGATGCCGCCACCGGGCAGGGACTGCTCAACTACTTTCTGCGCGGGATCAACTGCGGAGCGCTGAAGGAGGAGGAGGCGCTGGCCACCGGCGTGACGCTGGAGGAACTGCGGGGGCGGTCGTTTGTGAAGATCCTCAGGAACAGGAGGGGATAGCCCCGATACCGGTCGGAGAAGCCGAATACCTGCAGGGGCACGGCGGCGCCGTGCCCCTACGTCGGTCGCGGCGGCGGCGTCCCCCCGAGCAGAACCCTCGCCATCGCAAAGCCGAGCAGCAGCAGCACACCGACGATGAGCCATGCCCGCTCGTGGCCGTAGGAGATGGTGGGATAGTGGCTGCTCACCATCATGAAGACGAGGGGAAGCGTCAGGAACGAGTTGTGCCGGGAGCGCTGGGGGCCGACGGAGGCCATCCGCGGATCGATCGCGCTGCCCGACTGGGCCAGGGCGAGCATCCGCCGCTGGGCGGGGAGGATCTTCATCCAGACATTGGCCGCCATGATCGTCCCGATCAGGGCGCCGATGTGGATGTAGGCGGAACGGGTGCTCATGCTCCCCGGGAGCCAGGCGGCCAGCCCCATCAGCCCGCCGAGTCCGATCAGCGTGAAGAGCGTCGCCTTCTTCCCCAGCGGCGTCCGGGCCAGCAGGTCGTAGACGATCCATCCCCCGGCGATCACGCCCACCCCGACCCACGCCGCCCGCGAGTAGTCCTGCTCCGGGGCCGTCAGCAGCCCCCCGAAGTAGTAGGTCAGCGTGATCAGAACGGCGCCGCTCAGCCAGGTGACGGCCGATTCCCACTTGAACCAGAGGAGCGGCGTCGGAAGTGCCTGACCGTACCGTCGCTTCTCGACCCGGAAGAAGCCCCCGCCGTGAACCAGCCAGACGTAGCCGAGGGCGTCGGAGGGCATCTCCCCCTCGCGTGACAGGTTGTGCTCGAAGCGGTGGAAGAGATAGGTCTGTCCGATCCACAGCATCGCGGCGAAGACGTGGATCCAGCGGGCCAGCGCCTGCGTCCATTGAAACAGCCAGTCGCGCCAGGGGGACTCCCGGGGCGCCGGGACGGAAGGCGGCGCCGCCGGACCCGGGGCGACCGGAGGCGGGAGCGCCGCCGGGGGGGGGGGAGTGGCCGTTCCGCCCGACTTCACGGCGACTCCGCGGCCGAAGACGACCTCCAGTTCGCACCGCTCCCCGTCGCGAAGGGTGACGACCTGGGTGAGCGTCTTCAGCGTCTCGTGCCAGATCTCGACGGTGTACTCGCCCGGGGGAAGATGAGGCAGGCGCCACGCCCCGTCATCACCGCTCACGGCGAAAAAGGGATGACTCACGACACCGGCATAGGCGCGCATCCACCCGTGCACGTCGCACTTCAGCATCACCATCACTTCCGGTTCGCTGAAGCAGCGGGTGGAGTGCATCCCGCGGGTCGGCTGGCCGAAATTGAACCCCTCGTTCCGAAGGGGACGCGCGTTGATGTTGTGGAGAAGGTCGTCCGCGTTGGCGATGTCGAGCGGCTGGCCGGCGCGGATCCCGAAGACGTGGGGAACGTAGGTGCAGTTCGTCTGAACGAGCGCCACCGGTTCGGCGGGAACGGGAAACGTGAAGCCTTCAAGCCCCTTTCGAATCCAGATGAAGGCGTTGCGGACCGCGCCGTCGGGCGCGAGAATCAGAGACTCATCGAGCGGCGGCTCCTCCCCGTGCGCCGCGGCGCAGGCCGGCTCCGCCGCCATGTTGACCGGCCGGCGGGGCTTCGACTTGCCCTCGTAGCGGACAATGCCGCAGACCTCGGACGTGGCTTTCGACGGGTCCCAGGGGGAGGTGGCCTGCGCCCGTGTGGTCGCAGGCCAGAGACCGAGAAGGGCCAGGGTGCCGATGAGAGTGACCGCGCGAATGAGAGCGCTCCGGAACGCGACAGATGAATCGAAGAGCGGCACGGGCGGACCAGCCGGCCGTGCCACCCGTGCGACGGGCCGTCAACTCCCCCGGTACGTCGAGTATCCGTATGGACTGAGGAGCAGCGGCACGTGATAGCGCTGCTTCGCGTCGGTGACGAAAAAGTCGACCGCGATCTCGGGATAGAAGGCCGTGCTTCCCTGGGCGCGGAAGTACTCCCCCACCCCGAACGTCACCCGGTAACGCCCCGCCTCGAGTTCCGCATCGTCGGCCAGCAGGTCTTTCACGCGGCCGTCCCGGTCGGTCTTGCGCCGCCCCATCTCGGTCCACACCCCCTCGTCCGTGCAGAGTTCGAGAAGGACGGGGACCCCCCGGGCGGGTTTCCCGACGGAGGTGTCGAGCACGTGCGTTGAGATGACGCTCATGGCTGCACCAGTTTCTCCAGACGAAGACGGGTGATTTGACGCTGCTGTTCGGCGGCCACCTGAAGCTCGGTCCCCCGGTCATGATCCAGTCTTTCGCGAAGCGCGGCAAGCATTTCTTCAGTGGTCCGGCCCGTGGCGCGGATGAGAAACACGAATCCGAACTTCGCCTCGTAGGCCCGGTTTCCCTCCGCGAGCGCGGCGAGGGTCTCGGCCGACGCCGTGCGGGCCCCGGACTGCTCCCCCGCCGCCCAAGACTTCCCGGTCGAGTCCGCCGGACGCTCGCCGATTCGCGGGTGCGCGGCCCAGGCCTCGAGGCGGTCGGCATCGCCCAGTTCGGACCAGAGTCGGTCCGATGCCCCAAGGAGCTCCGCGAAGGACTGGAACGGTCGCCCGCCGGCCATGGCCGACGCCCATCGTCTCGATCCGCAGCAGCGAAGGAACTCCGCGGAGGCCTCCGCCTCCGCGAGGCCGTTTAGTCGGATCAGCCCCAGATGCCGCTTCCCCTCCGGGCTCGGACGTCCGTAGACCCGGAATCGGGCCACGCCGCCGTCGGGATGGATGTTCAGGCGCAGATGGGTGAGCGGGTGCGGCACCCGAAGCTCGCCCGCGTACGTGTGCCGGCGGTCGGCCTCGAGCCGCGTCCGACCCAGGATTTCGACCCACGCGGCGGCCGCCAGATCCTCCGCCTCCGCCCCTTCGGCATCGCACCCCTCGATCGAGCAGGACTCAGGATAGTTGCCCTTGAAGTGCATGGTGTCGACGACGATCCGCTCCGGCGTTCCGGCCGCCGCGAGCCGGACGATCACCCAGTCGTGACCGGGACCCCGTCGCCGACGCGACTCCCAACCGTCCCCCATGCTGATCGAGTCGCCGGGCAGGATGAGATTGTGACGCGACCCGAAGAACATGTCGCTGGCGGAGAGGACCGCGCCCCCGTTCTCGACCGCCGCGAGATCGACCGGTTCCGTCGTCCCCGCCAGCCGCCGCACATCGGGCACGGCCACGCCGTGAACGCGGAAGCGGGCCACTCCCCCATCGGGAAAGATGTTGAGGCGAAGGTGGGTCCAGCGCCGGGGATCAGCGACAGGGAAGAGATTCCGGGAGTGCGGCTGGATGGAGGTGCGGGGCAGGACCGGGCGCCAGCAATCTCCGGCCATGGCCGCCGGGTCGCCATCCGCGTCTCCGTCGAGAACGCACGCCTCCACCGAGGCGGCCTCCGGGGCATTCCCCCGGAAGTGATTGGTATCGATGTCGAACCCCTTCACGACGCCGGGCATTCCGAGCCGGATGATACACCAGTCGTGGCCGGGGGTCCGGCGCCTTCGGGTCTCCCAGCCATCCATCCACTTTCCGAACTCGGTGTACTTCCCCTCGACGAAGACGCCGCGACCCGGCTTCAGGAGGTTCTCCTTCCCCGCGAAAAACTCGTCGTTCGCGGCAAGGGCGCGCCCCCCGAGGCGCTCGGCGGCGAGGTCGATCAGATCGGTGAAGTCGGGCATGTGTTCATCCGTCGGGAATCGATCGCGCGTCAGCCCGGATTATTCATGAGATCTTGCGCATTCCCGTACGAGGGAGCGTTCCAGCGGATCTCCGAGGCCCCGAGTAGGCCCCGCAGCACGTGCTGCGGGGCCGGAACGAGGGGCCGGTCCTGCGCGCGGGACACCTTCGCCTGGCCCGCCCCTCGTTACGCGGCCTGCGGCCGCAACTCGGGGCTACGGTATTCTATTCATGAATAATCCGGGCTAGAGGCCCCCGTCAGGCAGCGACCGCCCGGCGCCCCGGGGAAGGCCCCGCTCTCAAACACCTTTTCGCCCCGAAGGTACGTCGCCTTCACCACTCCCGCCAACGTCCTGCCCTCGTACGGCGTCATCCGGTGACGATGATGGATGCCGGCGGGTTCGACCCGGAATTCGGCCTCCGGGTCCCATACCACGAGGTCGGCATCATATCCGGCGGCGATCCGACCCTTTCGCCCCTCCAGGCCGGCGAGACGCGCCGGGGCGGTGCAGAGCCACTCCGGGAGCCGCTCGAGCGGAAGGCCGCGGCGACGAGCTTCCGTCCAGGTCGCGGGGAGCAGGAACTGGAGCGACGAGATCCCCCCCCACGCGGCGCGAAAGTCGCCGGACTCCAGATGCTTCATGGAGGGCGGCGCGGGGGAGTGATCCGAGACGACCATGTCGATCTGCCCCTCGCGGAGGGCGGCCCAGAGAAGCTCCCGGTTCTCGGCCTCCCGGATCGGCGGGCAGCATTTGTAAAACGTGCATCCCTCCGGGACCAGGCCGGACTCGAACGTCAGATAGTGCGGACAGGTCTCCGCCGAGATCGGGGTCCCCTGCAGACGGGCGAGCGTCAGATGTTCCACCATGTCCGCCGACGAGAGATGGACGATGTGGACGCGACATCCGAACTCGCGCGCCAGACGGATCATCATCCGGATCGCCTCGTTCTCCGCCTCGCGCGGGCGCGACCGCAGGAACGTGTCGTGGCGGCGCGGATCTCCATCGCGTGGGGCGGCGTCGATGGGGCCCTGCAACTCGGCGTGGACGAGAAGCACGGCGCCCCGCTCCGTGAGGATCGGCATCGCGCGACGCAGGTCGGCCTCGGAGGCGGGCTGAAACTCGTCGACCCCCGATGGGAGGAGAAAGCACTTGAAGCCGCGAACCCCCTCGTCGATCATCGGACCGAGCTGGTCCGCGTTTCCGGGCACCACGCCGCCCCAAAGGGCCACATCGATGCGCGGGGCCTTCTGTGAGAGAAGGTCCTTCTTCGTCCGCAGCCCCGCGCGGGAGGTGGTCGGCGGGATGCTGTTCAACGGCATGTCGACGATGGTCGTGATTCCGCCCGCGGCCGCGGCGCGCGTCGCCGTCTCGAACCCCTCCCACTCGGTTCGACCCGGCTCGTTGACGTGGACGTGACTGTCGACGAGCCCCGGCATCACCACCCGATCGCCGAGGTCCTCCAGAGCGCCGCCCGTCGGCGGGGCGCCGCCCGGCATCGCTTCGGCGATCCTCCCGTCGCGAAAGATGAGGGTCCCCTCCCGGATCCCCTCGGGAAACGCGATGCGCCGGCTTCGGATCACCGTGGCGGCGGAGGTCACGAGGAGAGCATAGGCCGGGGACGGGATGCTGTCAAGGCTGGCCACCGGGCGTAGTGCCGTCCGCGCCGGAAGAATCCCGGCCCGGTTACTTCAACTTGAACCCCTGGAGGGTCTTCTCAATCTGTGCCCTCCTGGGCCAATCGGGCGGGGCCACTTCCAGGGCCTTTCGGAAGTCATCGGCGGCCCCCGCGAAGTCGGCCCGGGACATCCTCAAGCCGGCTCGCGAGACATAGAGGTCGGGATCCTGCGGATTCAAGGCGATGGACTCCCCATAGTCCGACAGGGCGCCCTTCACGTCCCCCAGCCTGGCTCGCGTCGCTCCCCGGTTCGAGTAGTTCCTGGAGGAATCGGGTTTGAGCCGAATCGCCTCATCGAAGTCCGTGATGGCTCCCTGCAGATCGCCCGACTTGGCCCGTATCATGCCGCGCATCTGGTGGCCCATGGCGCTTCCGGGGTGGCGGACCAGCACCTCGTTGACATCCTTCAGTGCGGCCGCCGTGTTCTTCCGGCGGTGCTGAACGATGGATCGGATGAGGAGGGCGCCGGGCCACTCCGGCTTCTGGACCAGGATCGACTCGATCTCCTGAAGGGCTTCCTCCTGCATCCCGACCTCGGATCGCATCAGGGCCCTCAACGCGCGGGCGTACCAGAGGTTCTCCTGGATCGCGAGGACGCTGTCCGCCTCCCGCAGGGCGTCGCGCGGGTTCGTCTCGCGCGCATGTGCGTGGGCCCGATCCAGAAGGGCCAAGGCGTGCCGGGGACGAATCTTCAGGGCTTCCTCCAGCCATGACGGATCCCGGGCGTCTCCGGAACAGTGGTACAGGGCCCAGGCGCAGTCCTCGTCCCCGTGCCCCTTGAGCCCCTCGGTGAGGATCTCCAGCGCCCGGGGCCGGTCCCGGTCGCAGATCGAGAATGCCGCGGTGAGGCGCTCCAGGGAGGCCTGCTCCTCCAGGGTTCCCCTCCAGCCGGGGGCGCCCGAACAGGCGCGAAGTTCTTCGATCGCCTTGTCTCGCCATTGGGCCTGAACGGCGGCACGCCGGGCGGCCTCATCCCGGGACTCTTCGAAGAAGTTCGGTCCCTCAAGACAGGATTGGTCGAAGTACAGGCGGGCCAGCGAAAGGCGGGCCGGCTTTCCCAGCTCGGGGCCGAGGAGTTGCGTGGCGCGAATCAGATCGAACTCCGCCGCGGCATAGTCACAGGCCTGGGTGCGCACCCTTCCCCGGGACTCGAAGATCCACCCATAGTCGGGAGTCTTCGCGAGTGCTTCATCGTAGAGGACCAGGCAGGCCCTCAGCTTGTCATGGTATCGCTCGATGGGGATGTCGGTGCGATAGAGGATCGCTCTCGCCTCTCTCCAGACGCCCTCGGCCCGCACCAGGATCTGCTCCGTCGCACGTTCGGCTTCCGCTTTCATCTTCGCGGCGGAGGTCAGGAGCGCCCGGTCTTCACGGGCGGATACAAGCCGGGTGAGGGCCGATTCCGTCCTCTGAACTCCCTCGCAGGCGTCGGGGCTCTCTTCGTCCAGGGTACGGGCCGAGCGATAGGCGTCCCTTGCCCGCTCCCACGCCGGGATACCCGATTCCCCGGCCAGGGAGGCGGCCAGGGATTCCGCTTCATGGGCGGAGGCGAGGAGCCGGTCGACTTCCCCCCGTCGCGTGAAGGCGTCGAACGCGGCCCAGCCGGAGACGAGGACGGAGACCCCCAGGGCCGCGGCGAGGGGAATGACAAAACGACGATGCTTGGAGGCCTTCCGGAGCAGTCGACCCACCCGGGAGATCGGCCGGGCCTGGATGGGCTCCCCGTCAAGATATCGGCCGAGCTCCCCGGCGAAAGCCCCTGTCGTCGGATAGCGGCGAGCCGGGTCCTTCTCCAGTCCCTTGAGGCAGATCGTCTCGACATCGGGGTGACAAAGGGCGGCGCTCCGGTCAGAAGCTCATAGAGCACGACGCTCAGAGAAAACTGGTCGCTGAGCGGTCCCTGCCTCTCGATCTGTCCGCTCGCCTGCTCGGGGCTCATGTACTGCGGGGTTCCAAGAAGCGAACCGCTCAGGGTGATCCCGGCCCGGCCGGCTTGCTCCACATCCTTCGCCAGTCCGAAGTCCATGACCCAGGGCCGACCCTCCCGATCGACCATGATGTTGGCCGGCTTGATGTCCCGATGGACGATCCCCTGCGCATGGGCATAGTGAAGCGCCTCGGCAACGGACTTGACGATTTCGACGGCGCGACGAAGCGACAGAGCGGCCGGATCCCCGTTCCTCATCAGCCGGTCGAGCGAGTTGCCCTCCACGAAATCAAGCGTGAAGTAGTGCTGCCCGTTCCAGACGCCGACGTCGTGCACGGCGACGAGATGGTCGTGCTTGAGGCGCGCCGCGGCCCGGGCCTCGCGCGTGAAACGATCCACGGACTCGGCGTCGGCCGGTCCGGCGGAGAGGACCTGCTTGAGGGCCACCACGCGACGGAGTTCGGGGTCCCAGGCCCTCCAGACGATGCCCATCCCCCCGTGTCCCAACTGCTCGAGGAGGTGATAGCGGGCAAAGAGTTGACCTGAGGGCTCCCCCGGTTCGGCGGACCGGGATGTCCGTGAGGGCGGAGTCGTGTCGTTCGGCGCCGCGCCGGAGGGAGTGCCCGGGGTGGGTCGTAGAAGTGTCTTCTCGGACGAGGGAGCCTGGGCGGCGTCCGGGGCAGGTCCGCTGGAGTCCCTCGGCGGGAGTTCGGGTTCCCGCGCCACTCTCTCACTCCTTCCCCTTGGGCGCCCACTCCGTTTCGACGTGGACGAACTCGGTCTTGTCGTCCCGCAGGACGAAGAAGACCATCTCGCCCTTCTTCGCGGCCTTGGCCTCCTTCAGGCGGGCCTCCAGTTCCTCGACCGACTTCACCTCGACGTCGTCGATCTTCTGGACGATGTCCCCCCGTTTCAGGCCGCCGAGGCCGGCCCAGCCGGCGCGCTCGACGGTGGTTACCACCGCGCCCTTCGTCGTCGCCGGGAGTTTGCGACGCTGGAGGAGTTCGTACGTGACATCTTTCACCTTCATCCCGACTTCGCTCTGGTCCTTTTCCTCCATGTCGGCCTGCGTTGGAGGCGATTCGCCGAGGGTGACTGTGGCCGTCTTCGAGGCGTAGGCGCCGTTCTCGTCGCGCCAGTAGGTGAAGGCCACCTCCGCCCCCACGCCCAGGCGCCGAAGGGCCATGCCGAACTTGGCCACCTCCTCGTCCTTCGAGATCTCGACAGGTTTGTCGTTGTACTGCGTGAGGATGTCCCCCGATCTGAGCCCCGCCACAGCCGCGGGCGAATCGGCCAGAACCTCGCCGAGGATCACTCCGCCGGGCTTCGGAATCCCGAGCGTCTCCGCGAGTTCCTTCGTCAGGGCCTGCATCCCCATCACGCCGATCCAGGGCTTCTTGGAGCCGGACTTCGGGGGATTCGTGATCATGTCGCTGAGGAGATCGTACGGGAAGAGGGTCGGCTCCGGGCCGCCGGGGGTGGAGCCGAGAAACATCCGGGCCAGCCGTCCGATTCCGCCCATTCCGCCCCCGCCGCCACCGCCCTCCTCCGTCACCGGGCGAAGCCCGATGATTCCCAGGACCTGACCGTCGAAGGAGGCGACCGGTCCGCCGAGGTAGCCGTTCAGGACGTCCTCGGTTGTGGCCATCGCGCAGGGCTTCTCGAGGAGGCTGTTGACGCGCGTGATCTTGAACTTCCGGGCGAAGCCGTAAGCCTTCGGGTGCATCCCGATGACCACCACCTCCTGGGCAATCTGCGGCTGGGCGTCCGGCGAGAACTGGAGCGCTGGCAGGACGAGCGGCTCCTGGGACTCGATCTGAAGGAAGGCGAGGTCCATCTCCTCGTCTTTGCCGAGCAGCTTCGCCCGGTACTCCTTGCCGTCGGCGAGGGTCACGCCGTAGTCCTCGGGCTTGTCGAAACTGACGCTGCCGCCTCCAGAGCGGCCTCCGATCGACTGCTCCGGGGGATCGATTTCGTTCCCGGGGACCAGCACCAGACCGTCGGCCCGGACGATGACGCCGAGCATCGAGACCTGCCGCTCCTGCTCCCCCATCATGGAGCCGAGCTGTCCGCCTCCGCGCATCTTCATCGTGAACTGAACGGTCACGACGGAGGGGCCCACCTTGTCCATGATCTGCTGGAGCTGCTGCTGGCGATCGTCGGCGCGGAGGGGAAGCGCCAGGGTCAGACACATCATGGTGAATGCAACAAGCCGTGCGTGAATCATGAGTGCGACCTCCAATTGCGGCTTCTTGCCCGTGTCATCCCGAGGAGGTCGCTGCAGGCGACCGACGAGGGATCTGGGTGAAGAGAATCGGATCTCTAATTCTCCTTTCCCTCCGTTCCGGCCTCCTCCGGCCTCTTCTCGTCCGACTTCTTCTCGTACTCCGCTTCGAGCACCACGAGCCGCTGGGTCCGGGCGCTCTTCAGAATCTTGATCAGGACCTTCGCCCGCTTCTCATCGACGAACTGCTCATAGGCGCCGATGAACTCCTCGAGCGATCCCACCGGCTTCCCGCCCACCTCCAGGAGGACGTCCCCATTGTCCAGCCCCGCCTTTCGCGCGTCGCCGGCGGCCTGGGAACCGGTCACCAGCACCCCTTTCGGCGCCTCCAGTTTGAGGTCGCGCGCCATCTCGCTCGTGATCCCCTTCACCGTGAATTCCCAGGCCTTGCACTCATAGTCTTCGCCCGCCCCCTCCTCGAGGCGGATCGTCGTCAACGTCAGTTCGGTCTCCGTCCCGCCGCGAAGCACGTGCAGCGAAACCTCCTTCCCCACCGGCGTGTCGGCGATCCGCTTTTCCAGGTCGGGGAGCTGCTCCGTGAACCGGGCCGAGACCGGAGCGCCGTCATAGGTCAGGAGGATGTCGCCCGGCTGAAGTCCGGCCTTCGCGGCCGGCCCCCCGGGGATGACGTGTCCCAGGAGCACGCCCCGGCCGCCCGACACCTGAAAGTGCTCTTCAAACTGGTCGATCGGCTGCCACTCTGCGCCGATCCACGATCGCGTGACGGTCCCGGTCTTCAGGATCTGGTCGATGACCTCTTTCACGATGTCGATGGGGATCGCGAATCCGATGTTGTTCGCCCCGGAGTTTCCGCGGGCGTTGATGCCGACCACCTCACCCGCGAGATTGACCATCGGACCGCCGGAGTTGCCGGGATTGATGGCGGCGTCGGTCTGAATCCAGGTGTTGAACGAGCCGGTGCGCTGGAAGTCCTCCAGCTCCATGTCGCTCCCGAGCGCGCGGTCGCGACAGGAAACCACGCCGAACGAGATCGAGCGGGCCAGGGCGAGCGGCGATCCCATCGCCATGACGAAATCGCCCTCCACGAGCAGGGCGGACCTGCCGAAGGCGGCGGGCCGGATCGCCTCGGTCCCCTTGTACTCCTCGATGCGGAGCTTGATGACGGCGATGTCGGTCCAGGGATCTCCCCCGACGAGGTCGGCGTGGATCTTCTCCTTGTTCGAGAGCGTCACGATCAGCTTCTTCGCCTTGCCGGCGACGTGGTAGTTGGTGACGGCATGACCCTGCGTGTCGAAGATGACCCCGCTTCCGGTGGCGGTGCGCTGGACCTTCTTGCCTCCGACGTATTCGTCGCGCACCGGCTGGATGTTGACGAGGGCCGGATAGACGCGGTCCCGGGCCTGCTGAATGCGGGCCTCGAGGCCGGCCTCGACCCCGAGCGTGCCGGCCGGAGCGGCCTCATCGGAGCCCTGGGCCAGAAGGCACAGGGCGGGCATCAACAGGAGGGGGAGGGCGCGGCGAAGAGCGCCTCGAAACAGGCGGAGAGGGGAATGCGCTGGGGAGTTCACTTCGCACCTCCGGAAACCGTGCTGCTCAAGCGGTCGAGAAACCGGCGGACACCTCGGGCCGGGCTTGCCCCCGGCCGCCCGCCGGGGGCGACCCCACGGAACGCCATTTCTCTCAGAGCCTGAGAAGAACTACCCCAGGACCAGATGCGCAGCAGTACGAGGTTATCGCATTGTCATCCTGAGCTCAGCCGGCCGATGTTTGGCCGGCTGGGCGAAGGATCGCCGGCGTCGGAGTCTGATGAGCGCAAGTGCCGGCGATCCTTCGCCTCGGCCTGCGGCCGAGGCTCAGGATGACAACTCGGCGCACCGCCCGTCCGCGCGCTTCTTCTCAGGCTCTCACCTCGGATCGATCTGCGCCTTCTGCAGCCGGTTCGAGTAGTCCACAAAGACCGTCTTCCACTCGGTGAACTCGTCGACGGCCACGGTGCCGGCCTCGCGCTTGCCGTTCCCGGTGTTCTTCGTCCCGCCGAACGGCAGATGAACCTCCGCGCCGATCGTCGGGGCGTTGATGTAGCAGATGCCGACATCGAGCGCGTCCATCGCCTTGAAGGCGCGGTTGATGTCGCGGGTGTAGATGGAGGAGGAGAGGCCGTAGTCCACGTCGTTCGCCACGCGGATCGCCTCGTCGAAGTCCCGGACCTTTATCACGCTCAGGACCGGTCCGAAGATCTCCTCCTTGGTGATCCGCATCCCGTGCTTCGCCTCGAAGATCGTCGGCTCGATGTAGTACCCGCCGGCGTGCTCTTTGCCGGTGAGACGCCGGCCGCCGGTGAGCAGCTTCGCTCCCTCGCGCTTGCCGATGTCGATGTAGTTCATCACCGTCCGGACCTGGTCCTCGCTCGAGACCGGGCCGACGTCCGACTTCGGATCGACCGGGTTCCCGAGCCGCAGCCCCTGGGCCTTCTTCACGAGCCGCGAGACCATCTCGTCGTAGACCTTCTCGTGCACGATGAGCCGGCTCGTGGCGGTGCAGCGCTGACCGGCCGTGCCGAAGGCGCCGAACAGGACTCCTTCGAGGGCCAGGTCGAGATTGGCGTCTTCCATCACCATCTGCGGGTTCTTCCCGCCGAGTTCCAGCTCGCATGCGGCGAGGCGGCGGGCGGCCTTCTCGTAGACGTCGCGGCCGGCGATCGTGCCGCCGGTGAAAGAAACCGCCTTGATGTCGGGATGGTTGGCGATGGCGTCGCCGACCGTCCCGCCGGAACCGGTGACGAGATTGATGACCCCCGGCGGAATTCCGGCGTCGTGGTAGATCTCGACGAGTCGGGCGGCGCAGAGCGGGGTGAGGCTCGCCGGCTTGAAGACCATGGTGCAGCCGGAGATGAGAGCCGCGCCGGACTTCCAGACCGGGATCGCCACCGGGAAGTTCCAGGGGGTGATCAGCCCCACGACTCCGACCGGCTGGCGGACCGTCAGGCAGAACTTCTCCTTGAGTTCGGAGGGGGTGGTCTCGCCGAGGAGGCGGCGACCCTCGCCGGCGATGTATTCGAGGAAGTCGATGGCCTCCTGGACGTCGCCCCTCCCCTCCGCGATCACCTTGCCCATTTCTTCGGAGACGAGGCGCCCCAGTTCCTCCTTGCGCTGCCGCATGATCTGGGCCGCGCGAAGGAGCATCTCGCCCCGCTTCGGGGCGGGGGTGGCCTTCCAGCCGGGGAAGGCCCGCTTCGCGGCCTCCACGGCCCGCTTCACATCCTCCGGGGTGGCGAGCGGGAAGCGGGCGAGGACGTCGCCCGTGGCCGGATTGCGCGTCTCGAACAGGCCGCGGCCGGAGGAATGGACCCACTTGCCGTCGATGTAGAGACCGGGTTCGGGGATGGCGCTCCGCGACTTCTTCTTCTCCTCGACGGCGGCGGCGGCAGCGGACTTCGAAGGCATGATCGGGCTCCTCTGAAGAAATGGCCGGGAATCGGCGGCGGACAAGGCTCGGGAGGCTATCACGGGAAGGCGAAACGGGTCAACGGAAACCGGCCCCGTCAGAGAAACCAGCCGATGATGGCGAGCAGGAGCAGGAAGGCCCCGATCCAGAAGAAGGGGCTGCCGCGCAGCCTGGGCTGCAACTCGGGAGTGTGGGGGATGAGCTGGGTATAGCGGGGCGAGCAGACGGTCCTGGCGCGGGTCGAGAGCAGCACCCACAGCAGAATGCCGCAGGCCACGGCGTAGTTGGCGGCCATTCCGCCGCCGAACAGGACGACAAGCCACGTTTCATCGGAGACGCCGAAACCCAGATCACGCCGTCCGTACAATCGGAGCGCCGTCGTAACAGACAACCCGACGGCCCCCAGCATCGAGACGAGCGCGATTCCGACGTAAGCCGCCAAGGTCGAGCGACCTGCTTTTGAAAACCGGGCCAGCAGCCGTCCCAGGTAGAACTGCAGAGCCGTCGAAAGGACGCCGACGACCGCCCCGGCGATCTCTCCCCGGAAGACGTCGATCGCCGCCTGAACCCCCTGCGCCGTTGCCAGCACCTGCAGGCTGATCCCGATGCAGCGGAGATGCGTCTCCATGGCCAGGTCGCGCTTCTGGAATTTCCCCAACCGAAGCGGCTGCACTTCGACGGGGGGGGAATCATCCCCCTCCTGCGGGGCCTCGACGACGAGTTCCACATCGCACCTGAAGCAGGAGATGCGGCGACCGATCTGCTTGTCCGTGCAGAGGATCTCGTTGCCGCAAGGGCAGTGGATGTAGAAGCGCATGGGCTAAGCAGCCCGAGGTAATTCTCAGCCCCCCCCCTCTCGGTGGGGCGCTGCAATTGTCATCCTGAGCCCTGCCCGCCTCTCCGCCACACGGATGGCGAACAGGCGTTCGGCGGGCGGGGCGAAGGATCACCAGTACTGGAGCGTACTTGGCGTATGAGCTGGTGATCCTTCGCGTCGGGCTGCGCCCCGCAGCACGTGCTGCGGGGCTGCGCCCGACGCTCAGGATGACAATTCGGCGCCTCGGACCTCGCTGAGACTCCAAGTCCCTGCTGACGGCAGCGGGGTGCAAGTATTTTGTTCGGGCTGCTTAGCCGGGATTATTCATGAATAGTCCGAGCCAGGGACCGGTCCCTACTTCAACTTCAGCACTTCATCCAGCAGCCCGAGCACTTCCCGCAGCTCGGGCAGCGTGCAGTCCCCCATGTGGGCGATCCGGAAGGTCTTCCCCTTGATCTTGCCGTAGCCGTCGTCGATGGAATAGCCGCGCTTCGACATCTCCTTCTTCGCAGAGGTGATGTCCACGTTGCGCGCATTCGCGACCGCCGTGAGCGTGACCGACTCGTATCCCGGCTCCGGATAGAGGCCGAAGCCGCGCTCTCTCGCCCAGGCACGGCAGGCCTCCGCCATCGCGCGGTGGCGGGCGTACCGGGCCTCCAGCCCCTCGGTGAAGAAACGGTCGAGCTGGAAATCGAGCCCGTAGATCATGGAAATCGCGGGTGTGGTGGGAGTCTGGTGCTTCTGGTCGAACGACTTGAACTCGACGAAGTCGATGTACGCCCCGCGGTTCGGGACCGACTTCGCCCGTTCGAGCGCCGGGGCGCTCACGCTGAACACGGTGAGCCCCGGCGGGAGCGCGAACGCCTTCTGCGTCCCCGCCAGACAGACGTCCAGCCCCCACCCGTCCACGTCGATCGGCACCCCGGCCATCGCCGAGACGGAATCCACGGCGAACAAAACGCCCGGGTACTTCCGGACCACCTTCGCGATCTCCTCGATCGGATTCATCACGCCGGTGCTCGTCTCATTATGGACGCACGTCACGAGGTCGTACTCGCCGTGATGGAGCGCCTCGTCCACCATCTGCGGCCTGATCGCCTTCCCCCACTCGGCGCGGAGCGGGTCGGCCGCCTTGCCGTTGGCGGCGCAGATCTCGAACCAGCGTTCGGAGAAGGCCCCGCAGGTGCAGGAGAGGACGCGCTTCGTCGAGAGATTCCGGATCGCCGCCTCCATCACCCCGGTGGCGGAACAGGTGCCGAGGAAGACGTCCCCCCTCGTGTTGAGGAGCCGCTGGAGCTTCGGCGTGACGCGGCCCTGGAGGTCGGAGTAGTCGCCCGCCCGGTGGCCGATCATCGGCTTCGCCATCGCCTGCAGCGTGTCCGGGCTCACCTCGACGGGACCGGGGATGGGGGAGAACCGCGAAGACATCCCAGTCCGGCCCGAACTGGCGCGTGAAGGCCAGCGCGTAGCAGCGGGGGAACAGCAGGACCGGGAGCAAGATCACCGTGCCCAGGTACGGGAGGGCGGCGATACAGCAGGTGAGACAGCACCCGACGAGGAGGAGCATCGCCACTCCGATCGCAAGGAGGATCCGCATGAGCCCGTAGAGGACGAGCGTGAAGAAGTGGCGCGGAAAGACATCCCGGCGAAACGGGGCCCAGGTCTGCGCCACACTCCATCCGCGAGCGTACATGGCCGGGGCGAACACGTCCCGCAGGATCATGGTGGCGAACGCCGCCAGCAATCCGAACGGCAGCAGCGTGAGCACGAGTGACACGACGGAAACAACGGCCCGGCGCCCGAACGAGAACGAGGCGATGTCCGGCCAGGCGTAGACGACGGCGAGCGCCATGCCCCCGAACCCCACGAGCCAGCCCACGAGCACGAAGCCGAAACGCCAGCGGAACAGACTGTTCGCCTGCGGCGCCGTCCGGCGCCACGGCTCCTGGATCTCCGGGCGGTTCTTCGCCAGCGAGTCGATCGTGATGAAGTGTCCGTGGCAGCCGAGCCAGAGAAGGAGCGCCGTGAACGCGAGGACCAGGACGGAACCGGCCACGGCGATGAGGACGAGGAGCCCCACATGCGTTTCAACCCAGGAAATCCCCGTCTGCCAGTTCGGAGGAGTCCCGCCTCCCCCTCCGGACGGGAGCTGGAAATTGCCCCCCCCTCCGCCGGAACCTCCGTCCGCCAGATTCGCCAGGAAGACGGCCAGGCCGAGGATGAACCACCGCCCGGCGTCGAAGGGGCGGAAGAGGACGGTCAACATCCACTCCCACGCGGGATTGAGCGGCTGGGTGACGGAGGGGGTCATGGTTGCCTCTCGCGGGTGCTCTCCCAGGGCGGCATCGGCTGGAACGCATCCCCAATCAATGAGAAGAGTCCATGGCCGGCACTGATCGCGAGCAATGCGTGGGGGACGTGGAGGAGGATGAAGAATGCATCCATGGCCGGGATCCGACCACCGACGGAGAGTGACCCACCCGCCAGAGCCTCGGTCACCCCGAAGATCATCAGCAGAGACCCCTCGCCTTGCGACGCGCGCCCCTGACGACACTGCGCAGCCACGAATAGCGTGATGGCGGCGAACGCCCTCATCGCGAGGCCGGGTGCGATCAGCAGTTCCGCATTCTCCTTGACTGCCATCTCCCTACGCGGCCATACGCGAAGATGGACAGGAATGAGCACCTCGGCGAGGCCGATGCAGAGCGCGAGCAGGCCGGTCCAGCGGATCATGACCGTGAGGCGGCGCGAACGGGGCTCTCTGTTGGCGTCGGCGGCGGACATCTCGCTACTTCCCCCGCGTGCGTTTCTCGACATCTTCCATCCAGCCGGCCAGGTCTCCGACGACTCGCTCCCGCTGGGAGAAGAAGAGAAAGTGGTCCTCATCCTCATAGCGAATGAGCCTGACCCGCACCCCCTTCTGCTCGATCAGCCAGACGTCGGACTCGATGGAAGTCATGGCAATCCTATCATCCTTCGCCCCGTGCAGGAAGAGGACGTCGCGGCCCCGCCACCCGTCGATGAAGCGGGAGTCGCTGAGCAGGGGCGACTCCGTGATCCCCGACAGATACACCAGTCCGGCATACGCCTGCGGGGTCGCCTGACCCGCCCGCGACACCCCGAGACCGCCGTTCGAGAGGCCGATCAGGTAGATCCGCGAAGCGTCGAACTCGTGGTCGGCCGCGCAAACGGCGCGCATCCGCTCGATCGCCTCCGTTCCGCCCGGCTGCGACCAGTCGCCGAAGTCGAAGGTGGGACACACAACGGCGCACTTCTCCCGGTCCGCCAGCGACTTCAGCACCCACAGGTAGGACTTGAAGTTGGCCGTCGCGCCCTGCAGGAAGAGTATCACCGGAAGTCTGCGGCCCGCCTCGTGCTCGGGCACGTACCGGTAGTAGTGTCCTGTTTCGTACGCCCCGCCAAACAGGGCTCCCCAGGCATAGTTGCACACCGATCCCATGGACATGAAGTCGGGATCGCCCTGCATCTCGCGGTAGATCGGCATCGTGATCTGCCGGATGTGCCGGGCTTCATCGCTGTCGACCAATTGGTCGTACATCGGGGCCATGACGACGCCCAGCTTGACCTGATCGATCTCCGGCAACAGGTTCCAGAACGAATAGCGGGCAAAGGAGGCGGGACCGGGGAAGTGGCTGGTGACACGCGAGCCGGGGCGAGTGGTCCCGGGGGGGGCGAGAAGGACGACGACGGTCAAGCACATCACGAACAGCACGCCCATGATCTGTGCGGGGCGGTAGTTCCGGGGCTTGCCCGCCGGGGCGGCGCGAGCGATCAGCACGGCGAGCGGCAGGACCAGGGCGGCGAGAAGGGCGACTCCGCAGAGGAAGCCGCTGAGAGTTTCAAAGAAGAGGAGGAGGAGGACCGAGAACAGGAGCACAAAGGGAAGGCAGATGCCGTAGGTCGCCCAGAGAAGGCCGAGAAGGATCCGGAGCGGCGGCGAGCGGCGACGTCCTGCCCGGGGTTGGGGAGGTGGATCATCCATCGAGGGAAACCCGCCTCAGTGGGTCATTCTCGGAGTCTGAGAAGAGGTGCGCGGACGAGCGGGGCGCCGAATTGTCATCCTGAGCCTCGGCCGCAGGCCGAGGCGAAGGATCGCCAGCGCATGCGCTTTGCAGATTCCGGCGTTGGCGATCCCTCGCGTCCGCCTGCGGCGGACGCTCAGGATGACAAGTTCATTCTGATAGACGCCCTAGAAATCATCCCCCAGGGGGTCCTTCAGCTCCAGCGTCTTCACCGTGCCGAGGGAGTTGATGTCGACCGGGTGGCGGTCGATCCCCTTCCGGATCTTGTCGAGGTTGCCGACGATCAAGATGGCGAGCCCGTCGGGATGGAGGTACTGCTTCGCCACGCGCTGGACGTCCTCCGCCGTCACGGCGCGGATGCGGTCGCGGTACTTCGCGTAATAGTCCATGGGGCGGCCGTTGTACTCGTTGTCGGCCAGGACGTTGACCGTGCCGAACGCCGTCGAGAAGTTCGACGGGAAGCGCTCGATGAAGGCGTTCTTCGCGTTGTCGAGCTCGCTGGCCGAGACCGGCTCGCGCCGGAGTCGCTCGATCTCCTCGAGGACGATCTGCGCGGCGAACAGGACCGTCGGGGCCTTGCTCTGGTAGTTCGCGGAAAAGGCGCCCGGGTAGAGATAGTCGGATCCGAAACGGCTCCCGACGCTGTAGGCCAGTCCCTCGTCGGAACGCACGCGGCTCGTGAGGCGGGAGGTGAACGAGCCGCCTCCCAGGATGTAGTTCATGACGTCGAGGGCGTGGATGTCCGGGTTGTCCTTCCTGATCCCGAGATGCCCGATGGTTACAAAGCCCTGGTTCACGCGCGGCTTGTCGACGAGATAGACCCCGCCTCTGAACTGCATCGGCACCTCGGGGGTCTTCGCCCACTCCTGCGCCGCGGGCTTCCAGTCCGCGAACAGCGCGCCGAGCTTCGCGATCATCGCCTTCCGGTCGAAGTCGCCGGCGACGGAGACGAACGTGCCGCCCGGCTGGAAGGACTTGCGGTAGAAGTCAAGGAGGTCGTTCCGGGTGATGCGCTCGATTCCGGACTTCGTGACGCGACGGGCCACGGGATGCGACCCGTACAGGAGGCGTTCAAATTCGCGGGACAGGATCCCCCGCGGGTTGTCGTTCCGGCGCGCGAGGCTCTGGACGGTGCGCTCCCGGTACCGCCGGATCTCATCCTCGAGAAACGCGGGCTGGAGCAGGACCTGCCTGAAGAGGGCCAGACCGGCGTCGATGTCCTCCTTGAGCCCCGAGAGCGAGGCGCTCCCCTGCGTCGTCCCGATCGAGGTCTCGATAGAGCCCGCCATCGCCTCAATCTTCTCGTTGACCTGATCCGGGGTCATGTCGGCGGTCCCGCCGTTGCGCACGAGCGACCCGGTCATGTCGGCCAGACCGACCTTGTCGGCCGGCTCCCAGAGCGATCCGGTGCGAAAAGTCATGGAGAGGTCGAATGTCGGGAGCGAGTGATCCTCCTTGATGTAGACGATCATCCCGTTCGGCAGGACCTCCCGGAGCGACGCCGGATCGGGCGGCTCGTAGACCAGCGGCGGATAGACGAGGGCGGACGGGTGATCGGGGGCGCCCTCGACCACGTAGTCGCGAACGACCGTCGACGATGCCGGGCCGCCCGAGCCCGGAATCTGGCGACAGTTGCTGCAGCCCACTGGAAGGAGGGCCATCGCCGCGAGAAGGAGGGTCAGAACACGTGGGAATTTCATGGGGGAATCTCCGGGGTCTTGAGCGCCTGACAGAATGATCGCCGTAGCATGTCATCCTGAGGCCGCCCCGCAGCACGTGCTGCGGGGCCGAAGGATCACCAGTACCGGAGCGAACTGGGCGCAAGCGCTGGTGATCCTTCGCGTCGGGCTGCGCCCGACGCTCAGGATGACAAGGAGACGGGGCGGTAACCCCGTACGGCCGAAGGTCAACGCTCCAGCTCCGCGAAGGCGGGCGCGCACTCCAGAGTCACCGCTCCGATCGTGGCTCGGTCGACTCCCGCCCCTGCGGGCCATCCCGCCCGCGCCACTACGGCCGGTACTTCACCATCTCCACGTCCTCGAACGCCCGCTTCTGACTCTTCCCGTCGCCCTCGCGCACCGCGTTCACCTTCTCCAGCGCGGCCTTCGCGGCCGGGGCGTCGGCGGTGTCGAAGACGCCGGTCTCCACCACAATGTCCCCGTCCACGCTCCTCATCCGGGCGTCGGCGAAGCCGGAGGCGGAGAGCAGTTCTTTCAACCGGCGCGCCTCCCGCATGTCCTCGTGGGAGGAGCTGAGGGTGGCGACCCGGATCGTCCACTTCGGCGGGAACTTCGTCTCATCCACCGGCTCCCGCGTGCGGAGGATCCCCACGACGCGATTCGTCTTCAGGAAGTACTGCGTCGCCGCCCGCTGAATGTCCTCGGCCGTCACCGCCAGCTGCGCCTTCTGGCTGTCCAGAATCTCGCGCCATCGGTAGTTCGCCTCGGTGTAGCCCAGTGTCGTGGAGAGGCCGTCGATCGACCGCAGACTCCTCACAAAGCCGGCGCGGAGGCGCTTCTTGACGCCCGCGAGCTCCTCCGCCGTCACCGGCTCCGTCTTCAGCCGCTCGATCTCCCGGTCCAGCGCCGCCTCGACCTCTTCCGGCGTGTGCGGCTTCTTGGGGGTTCCGGAGAAGGTGAAGACGCTCGGGTACTTCGCCGTGTCTGAAGAGCCGCGGGCGCTCACGGCCACCTCGTCGCGACGGACGAGAGTCTTGTTGAGACGCCCGGCCCGCCCCGACATGATCCCGTCGATCACGTCCAGCGCAGCCAGATCGGGGTGCCCGATCGCCGGGGTGTGATAGCGGAGGATGACCTGCGCCTCCGAGTCCGCCTCGGACACCAGACGCTTCTCCCCCACCTGGGGCGGTTCGACGGTCACCACCGGCGGCGGCTCCTGGGCGCCACGCGGAATCCCCGCGAGGTACCGCACGATCAGCGCCATGGCCTCGTCCTTCCGGAAGTCCCCCACCAGCACCAGAATCGCGTTGTTCGGCGCGTAATAGGTGTCGTAGTAGCGCATCATCTCGGCCCGCGGCAGGTGCAGCAGGTCGGACATCCAGCCGACCACCGGCCACGAGTAGGGGTGGGCGTCGTAGGTGAGCGACTCCATCGCCTCGAAGAAGGGGCCGGTGGGCGTGTTTTCGCCGAGCCGGCGCTCCTCCATCACCACGTCGCGCTCGGAATAGAACTCCCGGAAACACTGGTTCGCGATCCGGTCCGACTCCAGCCAGCAGTAGAGTTCGAGACGGTTCGAGGGGATGTTCACGATGTAGGCGGTCACGTCATTGGAGGTGAAGGCGTTCAGGCCGGTCGCGCCGTTCTTGAGATAGGTCTCCCATAGTTCGTCTTTGATGATGAGGTCGCGTTCCTCCTTCTGAAGCGCCGCCATGTCGATGCGAAGATCGCTGATCCGCTTCGGGTCCGCCCGGTCCCCCTTCAGTTCCTCCTGATCGAGCGCGATCCCGACGACGTCGATCCGGCGTCGGAGTTCCTCGTCCCGGGCGGCGTCCTTCACGCCGATCCGGTTCGTCCCCTTGAACATCATGTGTTCGAGGAGGTGGGAGACCCCGGTGAGGCCCGGACGCTCGTTCACCGAGCCGACCCGGAAAAACATTCTGCAGGAGATTCGCGGCGTCTCGTGTCGCTCGACGAGAAGGACCTTCATCCCGTTCGGGAGTTCCGTCTCGTAGACGGGAATCGAGATGTCCTGGGCGGCGAGGGCGCCGGAGAAAGCGAGCGCGAAGGCGGCCACGAGAAGGCGGCGGATCGGCATGGCGGGCTCCGAAGGCAAGTCGATAGGCGGGGCCGCGGCGCGCCAGCACCGTCGGCCGGGATCCGTCGGCGCCGCTGGCGCGGCGC
>JACPTZ010000005.1 GCA_016192525.1 Planctomycetota bacterium | reverse complement strand
AGGCCGGCGATCCGCCGGGCGATCGCCCGCTTGTGCGGACCGAGACGCGGCGTTTCGGCGAAGACCGTGACATCGACGTTCCCCGCGCGCCACCCCTTCCGGGCGGCGAGGCGCACGGCGTGATCCACAAAGGTCGAGGAAGGCGCGCCGCGCCAGCGGGGATCGGAATCGGGAAAGTGTTCGCCGATGTCCCCCGCGGCGCAGGCGCCGAGGAGGGCGTCGGTGAGGGCGTGGAGGACCACATCGGCGTCGGAGTGGCCGACGGCGCCCTTCGGGGAGGGGACCCGGAGGCCGCCGAGCCACAGGGGACGGCGGGAGGAGAGGCGGTGGATGTCATAGCCAAGGCCGACACGAATTGCGGATTGCTTGTGCCGTACAATCGTTGCCATCGCGGGATCTCAGGAGCAGGCTGGTTTCGGGCGTTCAGCGGGGCTTGCGGCTTCCGGCCGGGAGATTCGTCCGTGCCGTACGGACCGAAGCCACCGCGATCGCCACCCGTTCGCCCGCCTCTTTCATCAGTAACTTCACGTGCCCCTCGTCGATCCTTCCGGATTCTACGAGGAGCTCCATCCAGTGCTGCGACGCATCGGCCTCCTCCTCGACGATGTTCATCCTGGAGGCGAAGTCCGCAGTTCCTCCGGCGTCATGACCCCCCTCCTTCGTTTCTGTTGTTTTCGCTGTTGTTGTTTCTGTTGTTCAATCCGCAATCCGCAATCGCCAATCCGCAATCAAAAGACGGGGGCCACGCAGGTTTCCCCACGTGGCCCCCGATACGTTTGCGTACGGACTCTCGACGGTCGACTAGAACTTCAGGTCGGTCGTCAGGGTGTACAACTGCATGTCATCGTTACCCGTGGCGTACCCACCGCCGCCCGCCGTCGTGGCCGGCTTGTTGCCCCAGAAGTCGCCGTTGAAGAGGAAACCGGCGGCGGCTGTGAAGGACAACGACTCGCTGTACCGCCACGTGAACTTCACATCGACTTCGCTGCCCAGATTGTCGTCGATGTTGTCGTGATCGACGGTTGCGCCGCCGAAGTGCCCTGATGCATCCGCGTCTTCGACAGTCTGGAAGAAGCCGTAGAACAGCATCGCATCGAAGTCCTGGGGCTTGTCGATCGAGGTCGTGAAACCGCCGCTGACCTTGATCGCCCAGTAGTTCGAATCGACATCCAGGCCGAGGAAAGACGACTCGACGATCATGGAGTCGTTGACGTTCTCGAGGTTCACAAAATCCTCGTTATCGTCATCGATCTTTCCATCGTCGCCGGTGAGGTACCACAGCTCGAGGTCGATCCACGGCTTGTAGTCGCTCTCGAACTCGTACTTCCCGCCGATGTAGCCGCCCCACGCCTTCTGGTCGTTCTGACCGCCACTGACGCCGAGGGCCGGCCCGTCGGTTCTGGAGTAGTCACCGAACTGGCCGTGGACTTCCGCGAACAGTTCGAGGCTCTCCCACCAGTAGTCGATACCGGCGCCGATGTCGTAGACGCGGTTCGAATTCTGGTCGTTGCTGAACACGCAGAAGATGGCGTTCAGCAGGGATCGACGATCTCCACGGGTGTCCAGATTGTAGTCCAGGTTGACCCCGTAGAGGGCTTCGTCACGATGAGCGGAGGCCCCGCCTACGCCCTGACCCGACTCCCCCTTCTGGAACCAGAAGACGTCGAGATAGAGGGTGTCACTGTCGTTGTACGTCATGCGGAATCCGCCCGAGTCGTCCTCATCGATGTACTGCGCCCAACCCCCCGGAATGATCCCGGAGGCCGGAGCGTAGGCAGCGGCGCCGCTGAAGACGTAGTTCTCCGTCACCGGAGTGAAGAAGGCCAACTCCGCGTGGCGAAGGTCGATGAGAAAGGCATTGCCGTTCCCGCGCAGGTCCAGCTTGAAGTCCTGGATCCCGAGCTGGAAGGACAACTGCTGATAGAGGAACTCATCAACGCGGACATACAACTGTCCGAGATTGATGTCGATCCCCGAGCCGCCGTCGACGTTGGCAGCGATGCGATGCGGCTGCGAGTTGGTCGCCGAGCCGCTCCTCACTGTGATGAGTTCCGCCACGGCGCTCACCTTCTCGGCCAAGCCCATGTCCAGCCGGACGCGGAGCTTCGGCGCCCAGCCGTTGTCGCCGTCCGAGGTGTCGCCGTCATCGCCCGCGGCCGCCACCGTGTGACCGGCCTTTCCGTTCTGAAGCACTTCGTTGATGCTCTCCGAGCGCACGAACCCGGTGATGCTGATCTCACCGCTGATCGTGATGGTGTGCGCGCTCGAGGGCTTGTCGCCCGAGTTGATCGAACCGGCTTCGGTCGTCCGGGCGATCAGACCCATCGCGAGCACGAACGTCAAAAGTCCGAGCTTCTTCATTGTTCCTCCTTGGACCACACAGGGTGTCCCGGTCGACCGCCCCTTGCGGCCGATCCGGCATCTTCCGGGCGCACCGGCTGGAAAGCCCGTGCCACCCATCTGTGCCGTTCAGAGACCCCTTTGAAAGTTCTGTTCCCTTCTTCTCCGCGGTTCTGAGACATTGATGGCCCGCCGCACGGCGGGTGACTTCCATTCCGCGGGAAGAGAAGAGGGTACGTCACCTGCCTCCCTCACCACCTCCTTTCCCCAATGGGGGCTCCCATTCCACTGCTTGTTCGCGTGTGCTTCGCTTTCTCGTGAGTGCCAGGGCAACAGGGCCCGTGGGCCCGTCGGACGCCATGCGGGTCGGCGCACAACATCCGCCGCACCTCTGCCGGAGCCCTGCCAACCTGGAATCCCGGGACTGTTAGGCCGGGTCTTCCCTGGCTGGGATCCATCCGTGGGGCGCGTCGCGCAAGCGACGCTTGCGGGCGCGTCCGAGTCGGGATGAATGCTCCGTAGGACAGTGCCGAATCCCCGGGACGCCGCGCGGGGGGGGGAGCCAACCGCTCCCTCCCTCCCTCACGCCGGCCACGGGTAGATTCGGCCTAACCCAGGCAGTTCACTGGGAGCCGTAGAACATCACGCCAAAGAGCGCGCGGATCAGGGCTGGGCGGCCCCGACACCGCGACGGCCGGAGGTACTCCCTCCGGGCAGTTACGAATTCGGGGTATCATACGTTTCCCGGAAAATCAGTCAAGCCTTTTTTCGGAAAAATCTCCACAACTCCGCGAACCCGTGAATGCTCCGTCAAGGGCCCTCTCCGTTATCGGCGGTCTCGGCCCGGAAGATCGACCGCACCTGGACCGGATGCCCGCCCTCCGGGACCTGCGCCGGCGGGCCGCAGCGGATCGCTTCGTCTCCAATCCACCTTCATCGGCTTTTCTCCACCGAAGGGATTCGACCCCGACGTGACTCCCGACAGGCCGATCCGGGCAAAAGGCGCTTCGACCAGAGTGTTAGATGTTTTGCGATAACAGTTTAGGACGTGAATGCGGAAGCGATCCGGAGATCCTGCGGGGTGGTGATTTTCAGGTTCCAACGAGGTCCGATAACCAGCCAAATTCGGCCCCCCGCCCATTCCGCAATCTGGCAGTCGTCCGTCGCCTTGGAGATGCGGCTCCCCGCCCTCCGATAGGCCCGTTCGAGCAGCGCGCGGGGAAAGACCTGCGGGGTCTGGATGGTCCAGAGCCCATCCCGCGGGACCGTCTTCAAGACAAGAGGAGCCCCCGCTCCCCCCCGGCTCCGCTTCACCGTCTCGGCCACCGGCAAGGCGAGGGTGGCCCCACCCGCGCCGTGGCTGGTCCGGGCGGCCCGGATCACGCCGCGGATGGCCTGGCGGGTGACCAGGGGACGCACGCCGTCGTGGACCAGGACCCAGCGCGCCTGGGGAGCGACCGCCGGAACTCGACGGAGCGCCTCCCGGACCGAGGCCTGTCGGTGTGCCCCCCCCGCCACTACCGCCAATATGCGGTGACGCCGGAGCCAGGCCTTACGTCGACGGAGCCGGTCCACCTCTTCGGGATGAACGGCGAGGAGGGTGCCGATCGACCCCGGCGCCGCGGCCAGGAGAGAGAGGGTGCGATCGAGGATCGGAATCCCCCCGAGGAGCCGCCACGTCTTGCGCTTCCGGCCGGGGAGCCGCGTTCCGAGTCCCGCGGCGGGGCAGAGGCATACGAGGTCGCGAGGCATGGGCGGAACGATACGGCGAAACGCGCCGGAGGTCAAGGGATGACAATCTGGCGCCTCGCTCGTCGACCCATTTCCTCTCAGGCTCTGAGTGAGATGGCGAACGGCCTTGCTCCTCGCCACCATTGCAGGGTATCATCCGGCCATGCCCCCTCCAACCGATCGCATCTCTTTGACGGGGACCTCCCTGGAGCGCCTCAAGCAGGCTTGCCGTGAAGAAGGCGTCCCCGAATGGCGCGCCGGGCAGCTGGCGAACTGGGTGTATCAGAGGGATGCCGCGAGTTTCGACGACGTGTCCGACTGGCCCAGGCCGCTCCGGGAGAAGTGGGCCGCGGCGTGGTCGTTCCGCTCCACCGCGGTCGCGGAGCGGCACGAGAGCACCGACGGCACGATCAAGTTCCTCATCCGGCTCTCCGACGGCGAAACGGCCGAGACGGTGCTCATCCCCGACACCGGATTCGCCCGTCGACAACTGGCGAAGGCCGCGATCGCCGACGAGCCCTCGTACCCCGGCGAGGCGCCGGACCGATGGACCGTCTGCTTCTCCACCCAGGTCGGCTGCCCGATCCGCTGCACCTTCTGCGCGAGCGGGCTCGGGGGATTGAAGCGCCAGTGCTCGCCCGGTGAAATCGTGGAACAGGTCCTCCACGCCCGCGCCGCGGCAGGCCGGCGTCCGGACGGGGCCTGGCCGGGTCTCAACCTCGTCGCGATGGGGATGGGCGAGCCGCTCACCAACTACCGGAACCTGCTCGACGCCCTCGCCATCCTCCACGCCGACTGGGGACTCGGGATCGGCCTCAACCGCATCACCGTCTCGACCGTGGGGGTCCCCGGGAAGATCGAGGCCCTTTCGCGCGAGCCGCTCGCGCCGAACCTCGCCTGTTCGCTCCACGCCCCGACCGACGAACTCCGGTCCACGATCGTGCCGACCACGCCGGCCTGCGGAGTAGCCGAGATCGTCGCCGACGCGAAGGCCTATCGGGCGGCGACGGGTCGGGAGGTGACCTTTGAGTATGTGCTGATCGACGGAGTGAACGCGAGCCGCACCTGCGCGGAGCGTCTGGCGAAGCGGGTGGCGGGGAGCGGGTGCAAAGTGAACCTCATCCCGCTCAACGGCGTGTCCGAGATCGGGATGAACGCCCCTTCCGACGCCGACGTGCAGGCCTTCCGGGATGTCCTGACGGCCCGGGGCGTCACGGCGACGATTCGTTTCCGGAAGGGCGCGGACATCGCCGCGGCCTGCGGACAGCTGAGGAGACGGACCCGTGCTGAAAGCCCGAGAAGAAATGCGCCGACGAGCGGTGCACCGAATTGTCATCCTGAGCCCTGCCCGCCTCTCCGCCACACGGATGGCGGACAGGCGTCCGGCGGGCAGGGCGAAGGATCACCAGCACCGGAGTGAATTTGGGGTCCGCGCAACAACAATCTGAACAAACGCAATCTTGTCATCCTGAGCGTCCGCCTGCGGCGGACGCTCAGGATGACAACATCGCTGCGCCCGTCGTCCGGTGGCATCTCTTCTCAGGCTCTGAGGCCGAGTGAACCGTCAATCTCAAGCCAGCGGGCCGTCGGCGGGTGTTGGCTTCCGCAGATTCGTTCCGGTTACCGCGACTCCGTATCCTCCTCCTCGTCCTCCTTCGATCCGCCGGACGTAGAGTCATCTCCGCGTTCGGTTTCCTCTTCGAACACCGAGTCGTCGATCCCCTCGTTGACCCTGTAGTCGCTGAATTCCATCACCATCTTCATGTTCTGCATCATGGGGCTCGTCGTTGACATCTTGCTGATGACCCAGTAGTCCTTGACCTGGGTGTATTCGAAGCTGCTCGTCGCGTTCGATTTTCCGCCTCCACCGGGCCTCATCCCTCCCCCCCCCGCGCCGCCCGACTGGGACATGCTCTCCCACAGCAGCTTCCCGCCCTTCTCGACGAACTTGATGTCGGCGACGGTGACCTTCCCCGCCTCGGTCTCCATCTCCATCCTGGCCATTCGAGCCTGGGCGTCGACCCAGAAGACCTCCGTCTCCGGATCGCCCTTCTTTCCCATTCCCTCTTTCAGCGTTCCCGTGACGCGCGTCAGCTCCCCGTCCTTGTCGACGACGTAGTCGTATCGGTCGAGGTGATCGGATCGCCGTTCGCGGACGATCATATCGACCATCCTCCCCATCCCGCGCTTCATTTGTTCCCCCATCTGGGCCATCATCGGGTTGGAATCATCCACGCCGTCGAGTTTTGCAGCCCGCTTGCCGGGCGACTTCCAATAGAGGAGGATCTTCATCTTGGCCGTCATGGGGTTCATCTTGAACATGGTGCTGGCCATCGAGCACGACAGGTCCTTCAGTCCCTGGTCCTGCGGATAGTACATCTGCGCATCGACCTTCTCGAAGAGGGCCTTGGCCTCGGAGTTGCCGTCCGCGCGCACCTCGCGGAGCCCTGTGGCCAGGACGATCGCGCACAGCGCGCCCAGTCGGATCGTTCGCCGCATCGAAGTACCCTGCCTTTCGCGAAGGAACGGGGAGTGGGGATCAGGATCTTGTGAAGTGGTACGGCACACCCGCGTCCGTGTTGGGATGGGGGAAATGACAGAGGTCACACTTTGCCTTGACTAATGGCCCGTCCCGTGTATAATGTTTATAGAATCAAACCCCCTGCCGGTCAAGGAACTGCCCGGCGGCCTCGTCCTCCCGGGGCCGCGGGTGGGACCGCCCGCCCATGGCGGGTGGCGGTTCTGAGACAACCGACTTCCCCTTGACCGACGGGGGGCCTTACTTATTGACGGACGAGGGGCGAAGGAAGAAGGACGAAGGACGAAAACAGAAAAAGAAAGGGCGCGGTTCCGGTCAGGAATCGCGCCCGATTTAGTTTCTCTCTGTCGTCTGTCGTCCGCCGCTATCTTCCGACCAGATCATCAAAGATCCGATCCACCGCCGTCCGGATCTTGTCGGGTGTCTCGTAGTCCCCCTTCTCAATCGCGGCGCGAACTTCCGCCACCCGATCCGAGCGCACATCGGGGACCGACTGGAGCCGGCTGAGGAGCCGGGCGACTTCCGAGATCTGGACATTGTCGCCGCCCGCCCGGCTGACGCTGTCCGGCGCCGCGGCGGGTGGAGTCCGTCTCTTCGGCTGAATCGGGCCGGAGCCCGAGACGCCGTTCGTGGGTCTGATTTCCATGACCGTTTCGTCCCCTCTCGCGCCGCGTCTCGGCGCGGTAGCCACATCTGCCCGGTCTCATCCCGCTCTACGGCGGGCCAGGACAGTGCGCGACGTCCGGCATATCGTCACAAGTACTATCGTCAAGACCGGCTGTAGAACTTGAGCGCCAGAACCGCCCTCGGGCGAAATATTATCGGCCGTCCCGATTCCGGCCCCGCGCGCACTCCGCGAGCCGATCCGGCTCCCAAGGCGCCGCCGGCTCCCCTCAGAGCCGGAGAAGAAACGCGCCGACGTGCGAGGCGCCAGATTGTCATCCTGAGCCCTGCCCGCCTCTCCGCCACACGGATGGCGGACAGGCGTCCGGCGGACAGGGCGAAGGATCACCAGTACTGGAGCGGGTTTGGCGCATGTACTGGCGATCCTTCGCGTCCGCCTGCGGCGGACGCTCAGGATGACAAGAGCCCGGCAGTTGTCGTCGTGAGGCATTCCTTCTCAGGCTTTCACTAGACCGCCACTAACTCCGACGCAACTTCTTCGCGGCCAGCCCAAGCCGCTCCGAGACCACGGCTGAACCCAGGACTTCCATCGTTTCGAACAACGGGGGGGTGGCCGTCTTGCCGGTGACGGCGACCCGGAGCAACATGAAGAAATCCCCCTTGGGCAACCCCAGACTCTCCGCGAGCGCCGCCGCCCGCTCCTCCGTGACGTTGAGCGGAACCGAGGTCAGGTGCGGGACAATCTCCCGGTCGGTCCGTTCGAGGGCCTCCACCGCCTTGAGCGGGTCCGTGACCCGCTGGGTGAGCAGGGCCGCGTCGTAGTCCGGCTGCCCCGGCAGGAAACACTCCGCCACCTTCAGCAGTTCGTCCCAGGTGAGCCGCGTCATCCGCTCCCGAATGAGCCCGGCCACCCGCTCCATCCCGATCCCCCCCGGCTTGCAGGCGAGCAGGATGACCCGCTCGACCAACCGTCGAAACGAGTCGGTCTGCGCCAGGGTCAGGTACTGCCTCACCCGCTCGGCGTACCGCGGGTCGAGTCCCCCCTTTCCCTCCTTCTCCCTCTGGACCGCCTCATCCAATTCCTTCGCCGCCGCCTCGCACTCCGGGGGATGAAGCGCCAGCCGCACCGGGAGCTCGATCCCCTGCAGGCGGGGTCCCCGATGCTGGAGGACGCGGCCGGCCCCGAGCCCCTCCGCCTTCAGAATCCGCTCCGCCTCCGAACCCGCGCCGGCCAGAATCGCCCCGGCGATCCAGTCCGCGAGTTCGGCGTTCGTGAGTTTCCGGATGTACATCCCGTTCAGCCAGTCGAGCTTCTTCAGATCGAACACCGGCCCGCTCGTGGTGATCCGCGGGAAGTCGAAGTTCGCCGCCATCTCGTCGAAGGTGAACACCTCGGTCCCGCCCGGCATCGAAAACCCCTGCAGCGCGAGGAAGTTCAGAAGCGCCTCCGGGAGATATCCGTCGAGGGCGTACCAGCGCAGCGACGTCGGCGCCTTCCGCTTCGCGATCTTCGACTTGTCCGGATTCCGCAGGAGCGGCACGTGCGCGAACTTCGGCGGCTCCCACCCGAACGCCGCGTACAGCAGGATGTGCTTCGGCGTCGACGGGATCCACTCCTCCGCCCGCATCACGTGCGTGATGCCCATCAGATGATCGTCCACAACGTTGGCGAGGTGGTAGGTCGGAAAGCCGTCCGACTTCATCAGCACCTGGTCGTCGAGCTGCGCGTTGGCGATGACGATCTCGCCGCGGATCAGATCGGTGAACCGCGTCTCGCCGTCGACCGGGACCTTGAGCCGGACGACGTGCGGGGTTCCCGCGTCAAGCAGCCGTCGCCCTTCGTCGGCGGGGAGGTGGCGGCAGTGGCCGTCGTACTTCGTCGGCTGCTTCGCCGCCTGCTGGATCTTGCGGACCTCGTCGAGCCGTTGCGGGGTGCAGAAACAGAGATAGGCCGCCCCGCGCTCGACGAGATGGCCGGTCCACTGCCGGTAGTGCTCGCTCCGCTCCGACTGGCGGTACGGACCGCAGGGTCCTCCGACATCGGGCCCTTCATCATACTGGAGGCCGAGCCAGCGGAGCGCCTCGAAGATCATCTCCTCCGAGGCGCGGGTGGACCGGACCCGGTCGGTGTCCTCGATCCGGAGGAGGAACTTCCCCCCCTCGTGCTTTCGGGCGAAAGCCAGGTTGAAGAGCGCCACGTAGGCGGTCCCCACATGGGGATCGCCGGTGGGCGACGGGGCGATGCGGACGCGTGGAGATGGCATGGAGGGACGGTAGCAGAGGATGGAACGGCGCGTCAATGATATGCGGACAGCGGATCGTTACTCTCCTCCCCCTTGACTCCGTGCATTCTGCGATATACGATCTTGAGTCTCATTGCACGCTGCAAGACTGATCCCCGGAGGATTTCTTCGTATCTTTCTAGGGTGAAATATCTTATGAGCTCCCTTGATCCCTCCCTGATCCAGCCCCCCGAGTTCGTCGGACGGACGACTGAATTGACCGCCATGAAGACGGCCTGGGCGACGGCCCGGGGGGAGCGGGAGATGGTCAGTCGGCTCGTGAGCGGTCCGGCGGGGGCGGGGAAGAGCGCCCTCTTGGAGCACTTCGCGGACGAATTGCGTCGGGCCGGGGGACGGGTCCTGTCGATCGCCTACCTCGAGGGGGGGGGAGCCCTCCTCCGCCTGCCCGGCGGGGAGATCCGCGAGTGGTGGGCGCCGGGAATGGCCGGGGCGACGAAGGCCGACTCCGACATCTCGCTTCTCCGCGAGGACCTCTCCCGCGCCCTGGAGGCGGAGTCGGGCGGAATGCCCACGCTGGTCTGGCACGACGACCGGCACCTGGAGGACCCCAAGGCGCTCGACTTCCGGCAGGCGATCGACGACGCGGTCGGGCGCCTCCGGGGCGAGGGCGGTGGCGCGCTCGTCGTGAGTCTCTTCACGGCCGGCGCCCCGGGGGCGGGGGAGACGCGTCGGAGACTCTCCTCCGGGAAGACCGGCGGGGCCTACGCGCGGGAAATCGAGTGCGGCCCGCTCTCCGCGGCGGAGGTCACGTCGATCGTCCAGTCGGTCCTGCGGATGAAGCGACCGCCGACCCCCTTCGGCCGGAGAATTCACGCCGCCGGGGGGGGGAATCCGCTTCAGGCGGTGATCGGCGTGCACGCCCTGATCGCGACGGGGGCGCTGGTCTTCGACCACGGAAGGTGGCAGACGCAGGTCGAGGACCTCGACACCTTGACCGTCCCCGACTCTCCGGGATCGGCGCTGGCTGCGCGTCTGCCCCGCATGACCCCGCTCACCCGGGCGATCGGGGAGGCGGTGGGCTGCACGGGCGGAATGCCGCTCACGGTGGCCGCGCTGGCGGCCCTGCTCGAGGCGGCGCAGGGGGAGGTGGAGGCCGCCTGTGCGGCGCTCGCGGCCGAGGGAATCCTGGGCCGGCTGCGCGAGATGCACCCGGAAGGTTTCTGGATGCCGGGGGCCACGCTCCGGGCGGCGATCGCGGCCGGCGTCCCGGAGTCGCGCCGGTCCGAGTGGGCGCGCCGCCGCGCCTCGTTCCGGGCGGCCACGCCGCGCCGCGTCGCTCTCGGCTCAGCCATCCTCTCCTCCTCGGCGGGTCGGGCCTCGACCGGGGCCGAAACCCGCGCCGCCTCGCGCCGCGTCCACGACGTCGATCGGCTGCTCGACATCAACAAGGCCCTCAACTCGGAACTCGACCGGCGTCGCCTTCTCGAACTGATCATGGACGGCGCCACCTCGCTCACCGGGGCCGAGCGCGGGTTTCTCCTCCTGGCGAAGGAGGGCGGATTCGCCTTCGAGGTGGCCCGCAATCTCGACCGCGAGCGGATCAAGGAACCCGACCTGAAGGTCAGCCACTCGATCGCGGAGCGCGTGCTCTCCACGGGGACGGCCGTCCTCAGCGACTCCGCCCGGGAGGACCGGGAATTCTCCAAGTACGCCAGTGTGGCCGACCTGAACCTCGCCTCGGTCCTCTGTGTGCCGCTCCGGCTGCGGGAGAAGACGATCGGCGCGCTCTATCTCGACAACCGGTTCCGGAAGGCGGCCTTCTCGCCGCGCGAACAGGCCCTGGCCGAGGCGCTGAGCGACCAGGCCGCGATCGCCATCGAGAACGCGCGTCTCATCGCCGAGAACAAGGCGAAGGCCGAGGAACTGGAGCGGCTGAACGCCGCGCTGAACGAGCGGGTGCAGAGCCAGAAGGTGAAGCTGGAGGAGATCGAGGCCAGCCTCGAGCGGACGCAGAACGTCCTCCAGACCAAGTACTCCTACACGAACATCATCGGGCGTTCCGCGGCGATCCAGAAAGTCTTCCGGATGCTCGACAAGGTGACCACCACCACCGTCCCGGTGCTTCTGGTCGGCGAGAGCGGGACGGGGAAGGAGCTGGTGGCGCGGGCGATCCACTTCAATGGCCCGCTGCGTCCGAAGGCGTTCGTCGCGGTGAACTGCGGCGCCCTGACGGAGACGCTGCTCGAGAGCGAACTCTTCGGTCACGTCCGCGGGGCCTTCACGGGCGCGGACCGGGACAAACAGGGGCTCTTTGAAGTGGCGAACGGCGGGACACTGTTCCTCGACGAGGTCGGCGAGATGACGCCCAACATGCAGGTGAAGATGCTGCGGGCGCTCCAGGACGGGGAGATCCGGCCGGTGGGGGGGAAGGAGAACCGGAGGGTGAAGGTGCGGGTCATCTGCGCGACCAACCGGGACCTGAACGCGATGGTGCAGGCGGGAACGTTTCGCGAGGACCTGTTCTTCCGCCTCAACGTGGTCCGGGTCGAGTGCCCGCCGCTCCGGGAGCGGCGCGAGGACATCCCCCTCCTGGTCGATCACTTCCTCCGCGCCGTCACCCCGGACCGTCCCCCCAAGCCGATGGACCGGAACACGCTGGAGGTGCTCGTCAACTACGAGTGGCCGGGAAACGTGCGGGAGCTCGAGAATGAAATCCACCGGGCGGTGATCATGTCCGGCGAAACGATCGAGGTGAAAGACTTGAGCGAGAAGCTGGTGCGGAAGACGCGGGTCCTGCGCCGCAAGGTGGAGGCGCTCACGGACGGGGAGGGTTTGCGGACGCTGGATGAGCTGGAGAAGGAGCACATCCTGCGGGTGCTCAAGGTGCTGAACGGCAACAAGACGGAGGCGGCCAAGGTGCTCGGGATCGACTACTCGACCCTCTGGCGGAAGATGAAGGCGTTTCAGATCGGGAAGGAGGGGTGAGGAGTTCGCCCTTCTCCTTCCGCCTTCCTCATTTCTTCTCCCCCAGCCTCCGCCTCGCCTCCCCCAGCATCTCCGGCGTCGTCTCCCCCATCCGACCCGCGCGTTCCCACTCCTCGATCGCCTTGTCGATCTGACCCTCCGCGTAGTAGAGCGCCCCCACGGCCAGCGCCGTCTTCCCCGGCGGCATCCCCGGGTCCTGCCGGAAGAGCGCCACCACCTCGTCCGTCCGGAGATCGTGAAGCGGGACCGTCACCGGCCCCTCCGGTCCCCGGATCGTCAGCCTCCCCTCCTGAGCCTTCACGAACTTCCCGCTGGTCCCGTTCGCCGTGATCGGCGTCCCGGGTTCGGTCTTCCTGAGGTTCTCCAGCGCCCGCTGCGAGACATGCTCCACCTTGTCGATTCCGGACTTGAGCCGCTCGATGTTCTCGCGCTGAAGGGAAAGCGCGGGCCTCTGGAGCGCCGCGTCGCAGGCCGCCCGGGCGTCGTCATAGCGACGCTGCCGCATCAGCCCCTCGACCGTCTCGCGGAGGTCGCCCATCGATCGGATCGGCGAGAGCGGGAACCGGCCGGGTCCGGGTCTCGGCGGATTCGGCCCGGTCCCGGGCGCCGGCGCGCCTTCAACCGGTGGGGGAGGGGTGACCGACGACGGTCTCTCCGTCGGCGGTGGAACTGGGGGCGGCGGCGGGGCCGGCGAAGAGACAGGCCCGGTGTCGGGCGCGGGGAGGCCGGTTCCCGCCGCCCGGGCCTGCTCCGCGTCGCGCTCGGCCCGTCTCCTGGCGCGGCCCGCCGTCGCGACGGCGAGGAGGACGAGGAGAAGGAGCACCGCCCCGGCCCCGAGGGCGTAAGGCGTCCAGTTTCGTCGTCGCGGCGGCGCCGCGGCCATCGGGAAGGCCGCCGGTTCCGTCCCCGGCCCGGATCGCAGCATCGCGGATGCCGGCGCCCCTTTACCGGCCAGCATCGTGGGCGTCGAGGCCGCGCTCGGGGTCGAACGGCTGAGGGGCGACAGAGCCGCGGGGAGCGTGGCGCCGGGCGCGCCCGCGGCCAGGGCGGAGGTCGGGAGCGGCCTCGTCGAGCCCGTGGCGGCCGTGGCGTGGGGCGGCGGATGACCCGCCAGCACCGCGTCGAGGTCCGCGATCATCTCCTCGGGCGACGCGTACCGGCTGTCCGCATTCTTCGCGAGCGCATGCCGGCAGACGAGGTCCGTCCCCTCGGAACACCCGGGTCGGAGCGCCCGGATGCTGGGGACCGGCTCCTGCAGGTGCTTGGCCAGGATCGAGGCGATCGTGGGGCCCTCGTACGGCGGCTTCGCGGTCAGCAGGGTGTAGAGGGTCCCGCCGAGGGAGTAGAGGTCGCTCCGGATGTCGCACGGCTTCCCGAGCGCCTGCTCGGGGGAGAGGTAGTGCGGGGTCCCCAGCACGGCCCCGGTCTGCGTCAGATGGGCGTCGGCGCCGTCGGTCGATTTCGCGAGACCGAGATCGGCCAGTTTGGCGACGCCGTCGTGGGTGACGAGGATGTTCTCGGGCTTGATGTCGCGGTGGATGAGCCGGTGTTTCGCCGCGTGGGAGAGGGCGCGGGCGATCTGCCGGACGAGATCGAGGGCGCGCCCCTCCTCGAGGCTCCCTTCGCGGTCGAGGAGGGCCCGGAGCGATTTCCCCTCGACATACTCCATGATGAGGTAGTGCACGCCCTGCGTTTCGCCCACGTCGAAGGCGTTCACCACGTTGGGGTGCGAAAGCCGGGCGCAGGCGCGAGCCTCGCGCTGGAATCGCTGGATGAAGGAGGGATCGAGGGCGAGCACCTTGCGCAGGACCTTGATCGCCACGGGCCGGTCCATCGAGATCTGGCGGGCCTTGAACACGGCGCCCATCCCGCCTTCGCCCAGCTTCTCGAGGAGTTCATAGCCGGGAATCGAGATCGCGCGCGGCTTCTCATTCGTGGTCCGGAGGGCGTCCGCCTGCGCGGGGGTGAGGTACCCCTTCTTCCGGAGGATTTCGTCGAGCGGCTCCGAGAGGCCGATCTCCTGCGCCTTGCGCTGGATCTCGATGCACTCCTCCACCTGCGCGGCGGAGATGTAGCCGCTCTTCAGCGCGAGCGATCCGAATCGGATGTCCTCCTCGGTCGGCATGGCGGCGATTCTACCTCCCGGACCGCGGCGATGCTATACTCCGACATCTTGAACCCGGCTCGTCCCCCCGGGTTCCTGACGCCCTGCACGACGGGAGGGCCCTGTGCCTGCGACGCTGACGGCCCGGTCCCTGGCGCGGAAGGTGCTGTTCTACTCGACCGACGAAGCGCTCCTCGACGACTTCGGGCGCCTCTCCCTCGTCCGGGGATGGGATGTGATCCTGGCCGTCAGCAACGTGGCCGCCGTCGACGAACTTCGCGCCCGGCACATCGATCTCCTCATCACCGACGAACCGTCCTGGATCCTGATCCTGCATGACCGCTTTCCGACCCCCGACGCCCGCGACTTCATTGTCCGACACTTCTTCAAACATGAGTACGCATACACCGAGTTCCTTCGCGAGTACGGGGAGCGATATCGCGAACTCTCCGGCGGAAGATACGAATCCATGCCGACCCTGCTCGTCATTCGACGACGCGATTCAACCAAGAACCGGCTCTACGAGGTGGCGCGCTGTGAGTCCACTCTGTCCGTCGTCTATCGCACCCGGGACTCCGTCCTGGATGTCGTCAACGCCGCGGGCAGGATTCTCAACGCGTGAGGCCTCGCTCGCGTGGCCTGATGGTCGGGACCAAGCGGACGGGATCGCTCGCTCGCCGGCCCATCCCCGTTTATGAGGTTCATCCGGCTGAAGGGTACTTCTCAAGTGCATCCGGAGAAGAAACCACGACTTTCACGAATTCCACGAATGTCGGGAACCATCCTCCAAGCGCTCGGCTCAGAGCACGGAAGAAGGGAACCACTGAAGCGGAGGGAGGAGGGGAACACAACAACAACGACAACAAAAGCATCGACACAGCGACAACAGGGACGACAATACCCGAAACGCTATCTGTCCTGCTTGGAGCGCCTGTCAGGATGACAGGTTCATTCTGATCGGCGCTCTGATGTGCACTCTTTCTGTTTTCGCTTCTTCTGTTTCTGTCCGCCTCCCGAATCCTCTGTTTCAGTGGCCTCAGCGGTTTCAGTGGTCGACGTTGTTCGTTCCATTGTTCCCGCATCTGTCCTTGTCGCTTTTGCCTTCGTGGAATTCGTGATACTCGTAGTTCGTTCCGTTCCGGGTTCGCGTCAAGACGAGTATGCTTCAACCGGATGAGCCGTTTATGGTGTTGTTTTAACTCTGTTGTATCAGCTGGGGTGCATCCCGCCTGAACGGCCCCCCCCTCCGGGCCTGTCATCCT
>JACPTZ010000123.1 GCA_016192525.1 Planctomycetota bacterium | reverse complement strand
TGCCGGAACTGATCGCTGCCATCACAGAGTACCTGGAAACTCACAATCAGAACCCTCGCCTCTTCACGTGGACCGCGTCCGTGGAACGGATCTTGACCAAAGTGGCCAAATGTAAAGAAGCGTTAGGGACACTACACTAGTCCGCCTTCTGCGTCCACTTCCCCTCGTCGTCCTCGACCCACCACCCCTTGAGGGCGCGGGCGCGGTAGCGGTTCGCAAAGGCCTTGCGGATCTTCTCGATGGCGTCCTTGCCGAGGTTGTTCGCCTTGGCGATCTCCCGGAAGAGTTCCTCGTGGTCCGCCTTCTCCTCCTCGACGGCCTTCTTGAAGTCGGCGCGCATCTTCTCGTCCGCCAGACCGGTCAGGTTGCGGATGACGAACTGCGCCTCCTTGCTCACACCCAGGTTGCCGCGCTTGAAGCCGGGCTCCAGCCACTTTTCCCACCGCTCCTTCATCCGGTCGGTGATCTTGTTGATGGCCGGCGACTCCACATCCAGCTTGAAGTCATCGGCCGCCTCTGCGGTGGAACAGAAGCCGTCCGTGAGGGCGAGCAGACCGCGGTTCAGGAGGGCCAGCGCGGAAGGGCCGCCGCCCGGCGCCGACGGGACACGGCCATGCTTCTCGGGAACGGCATCGGTGTCCGGCTCGCCTCCCGGGAACTGCACCTTGTCGAGGACCTTGTCCACCGCCTTCTCCGCCTTCTGCTGGTCGAAATAGACGTTCACGTTGATGCTGAAACAGCCTGCGATGAGGGCGATGGCGCCCAGGGCGGCCATGATTCCGGTTCGTGATCGGCGCATGGGAGTCTCCTTTGTCAGCTCGCGCTCGCCTTGATGGAAACGTCGCGATGATACCCCCGACGCTCCCCGGGGGCAAACAATTGCTTCGTTACTCAGGATGAGGAACCGCAAGCGGCATGCCGCCGGCTCCTCCCCCCAGTGTGCCGTCCGGATCTCGCAACATGGTACCGGCTTCCGGCCCATCCCGTGCGGCAGGCCCCGTTCCTCCCTGTCCTCTTCCCCCGACGTACGAGGTTAGGGTCCGAGCCACAATCACCTGAACGATTTGCGCGACTTTGTCATCCTGAGCGTCCGCCGCAGGCGGACGCGAAGGATCGCCAACGTTGGAGTCTGCGAACCGCACACGCTGGTGATCCTTCGCCTCGGCCTGCGGCCGAGGCCAAGGATGACAGGGGACGGGACGGTAACCTCGTACCCCCAGACGGGCGCGGGCGCCGCCGTTGACCCTGCTTCCCCCCGATGCTACGATGCGACCCATGGAGAGGACACTTCACGAAACACGGGCGATCGGGGCGCTTCAGCGTCTGCGCGACGCCGGATTCGAGTCCTGGTTCGCGGGCGGATGCGTCCGTGACCGTGTTCTCGGGCGCGCCGCGAAGGACATCGACATCGCCACCGCCGCCCGGCCCGAGCAGGTGGAGGCCATCTTCGGCCGTACAGTGGCGGTCGGCCGGGCCTTCGGCGTGATCCGGGTGAGGATCGAAGACTCCGAGTTCGAAGTAGCCACCTTCCGCTCCGATGGCGTCTACACCGATGGTCGTCATCCCGACGCCGTCACGTTTTCCGACGCGAAGGCCGATGTGCAGCGGCGAGACTTCACCATCAACGGTCTTCTCTACGATCCGATCGCCGACTGTGTGATCGACCACGTCGGGGGGATGACCGACTGCGAGGCCCGGATCATCCGTGCGATCGGCGACCCGTTCCGGCGGTTCGAGGAGGACCACCTCCGCCTCCTCCGGGCCGTCCGGTTCGCCTGTCAGCTCGGCTTCGCGATCGAGCCCGCCACGCGGGCCGCGATCGTGGAGAGGGCCCCGGCCATCTCGACCGTGAGCGGGGAGAGGGTGCGGGACGAGATTCGTCGGATTCTGGAGTCGCCGCGTCGCTCCGAAGGCATCCGGGAGATGCACGCCCTTGGGCTTCTCCGTCCGCTCCTCCCCGAGGTGGCCGCCATGGAGGGGGTCCCGCAGCCGCCGGAGTTTCATCCGGAGGGAGACGTCTGGGTGCACACGCTGCTCGCGCTGGAGAAGCTGGAATCGCCCTCGTTCGTGGTGGCGCTCGCGGAACTTCTCCACGACGTCGGAAAGCCGGTGACCATCACGCACGAGGACCGGATCCGGTTCAACGAGCACGAGAAGGCGGGGGAGCGAATGGCGGTGGACATTTGCGATCGTCTCCGGCTCTCCGCCGCCGAGCGCGACCACATCGCGTGGATGGTGGGGGCGCACATGCTCTTCAAGGACACCCCGCGGATGCGGCCGGCGAAGCTGAAGCGGCTCCTGGCGCATCCCGGATTCGACGATCTCGCCGAGATGCACCGGGCCGATTGTCTCGCCTCGCACGGGAGCCTGGGAGAGCACGAGCGCCTGACGAAGCTCAAGCGCGAGACGCCCCCGGAGGTGCTGGCCCCGCCTCCGCTCGTCACCGGCCACGACGTGCTCGCTCTGGGGATTCCGTCCGGTCCCCGGGTGGGGGAATTGCTGCGGGCGGTGAAGGACGCCCAGCTGGAGGGTCGCCTCTTCTCCCGTGAGGAGGCGATGGAATTCCTGCGCCGCCTCGCCCGCGAAGGCCGCGAGGAGCAGTAGGTTTGGAGTGCGGCGACCCTTCGGCAGGCTCAGGGCGGGCTTGTCGCCGCTCTTCGTGGTTCGGAATGTCGGCGCGCCCTCCGCCGCGAAGCGGCGCCCCGCGCCCCGGGGGCGGATCGCCGTTTCTCTTGTTTCTGTTTCTGTTGTCTCTGTTTCTGTTGTTCTGTTTCGGTTGTCTCTGTCCCGGTTGCTCCTGTGTCCTTCGTCGCCGTCTTTCGGACCTGGCGGAGGTTCCGTGCCGCCGCTAACCCGGATTATTCATGAACTCTCGCGCACGTCCGGACGACGAAGCGGCTGGGCGGATCCCCGGGGCCCCGAGTGGGCCCGGTAGCACGTGCTACGGGGCTACTCGGGGCTACGGGGCTTTGGTTCACGAATAATCCGGGC
>JACPTZ010000122.1 GCA_016192525.1 Planctomycetota bacterium | reverse complement strand
GAGACTGAGCCGCCCATGATCCTCGTGCCGGGAACACGATACGGGAACCCCGCCACCACCCCGTTCCGGCCGTCGTTCGACCCCGTCTCGCTGTTCAGGGCCGTCAGCCGGTAACAGTACCCCCGCTCCGTCCCGCAGTACATCCAACCGCCGAAGGAGAGCAGATTGCCGCTGATCCGGCCGCGCAGCCAGTCGTCCGTCGCCCAGTCCTCGCCGATCTCGTCGGCATCCGCCGCCAGCGCCCCCGTCTGCCGGTTAAACTTCGCGATGTGCTCCCCGATCCCCACGTACCCCCAGGCATAGCCGAACGGGTTGATGGTCTGCGACGTCGGGGTCCCGTTCAGATCGGGCGACGTCCACTTGGGATTCCCCGTGGACCCCTCGATCGCAAACGCGTTCTGACCCTCCGGCGCCCCCATCGCCCAGGAGGCACTCGACCCCGGACTGATCCAGATCAACGGGCGCCGGTTCACGACCGCCCCGCCCATGATCTGGGCCCATGAAGCAACCCCGGCGGTGTCCACCGACACCGCGTCGCTCCCGTCAATCGTGTCTCCCGTGATCCCGAAGAAACACCGGCTGATCCCGCGGTTGTAGAATACCGGTACGCGGCGATCCGGAAAACGCGTCGGATAGGCCCACGCCCGCAGGCCTGCCACGTTGTACTTGGAGAGTGCGGTCGAGCCGCTCACGGCCGTGGTCGAGCAGGGAATGTAGAGCGTGATCACCCCGGCATTCGAGTCCCAGATCGGCTGCCCCACCGGCTCGAAGATCCGGTCCGCGGCGAGGTCGAGGCTGTCGAGGACGCCGTTGCCGGAGAAGTCGACGTACAGCACGAGCGCCGCCCCGGTGTCCTGCACCGCCGCGAGGCGATCGCCCGAACCGTCGGGGGTCGGATCGGTGTCGACCGAGACGAGAATCACGTCGTCGGGCAGGGCATCCCCATCCGACCCGTCGGCGGTTCGGAACATGACCGGCGTCGTCACGACTTCCGCGCTCGTCGTCGAGGCGTTCGGCAGCCCGTCGTCGGCGAGGTCCAGGGCGGCGACAAGATCGAGGGTGTAGTCCACCGCACCGGTCGTCGGGTTGATCCGCAGAAGCGAGTTGTTGTTCGAGGCCCCGCCGGAGGCGGTCCCGGCGTACAACCGCGCGGTGTTGAAATTGAAGTCGGCGGGCGCCAGGAGCTTCCCGAAGAGCCCGCCGGCCACCTCCGCCGTGGTCCACGCGGGGGCTGCGTTCGGGGTCCCGGGGCCGAACTCGTCGGCGCCGAGGTCCCACCCGGCGCCCATCGGCCGCGGGTTCCCGTCGATGTCGTCGCTGAACCCGTGCGCCGCATGCACGCCGTGCACGGCGTTCAGATCCGTCCCCACGTCAATCCCGATCGAGGTGGACTCGTGATGGTAGTCGCCGCGGAAGGCATCCACTACGTTTGAGGAGGCGGCGCCGATCGAGTTCGTGAACTCGACCGTCGCCGAGATGGTCATGCCCGCCCCGCCGGTGAGGATCGTGTTCTCCACGCTGTCCGCGGTGATCTTCGTGCCCGCGGTGCCGGTCGTGTCGACCACGGTGCAGTTCTGGACGAAGTCGAGCGGGTTTGTGCCGCCGATATTCTGGGTCCCGCCGTTGAACTGCACGAAGCAGTTCCTGAGAATGCCGCGGTTTCCGGGAACTCCTCCGCTCCCCTGAATCGACCCGTTCAGGATGAAGGTATTCCTCAGGATCACCCCGGACACATCCGGGAAAATGGCCGCTCCGGTCCCCAGATCCACGTAGCTCGATCCCCGGGACTCGACGACGTCCCCCGCGCCGGTGGCCGCGTTCAGGGCGGCCTGAAGCGTCCCGAATGCGGCTTCGCCCGCCCCGGTGATTCTCACAAAGACATCGGAGGTCCACCCGATCAGGTTGGCGGAGTCGTCCTCGTACTCCGCGCCTCCGAGGGCGCCGCCCCAACCGTACATCGTGACCCCCAGGGCCGGATTGAGGGGGATTCCCCGGACGTTTGAAACCCCCGAGACGCCGAGACTGTTCTCGAACCGGCACCCGCCGATGGAGAGGGCCGGCCCCGAGCCGTACGAGTCGAAGTTCAGAAGGGTGCCTCCGACCGCGGGGAAATCGTACTCACCGGAGTCGAGGGTGATCACGTTGCACCCCGCGCCGATTTGAAGGCCGGTGGCGGCGAGGTACATGACGCGGTAATGCTGGATGTCGATGTCGCCGTTCACGACCAGCGACCAGGTCCCCGCGGCGCCGCTCCGCGTCAGCGTGGCCCGACTCACGGGAGAGGTGCCGGAGGTCTTGAGGGTTCCTCCCGGGAAGTTCATGTCGAGCGTGGCCCCGCTGATGAGGGCGAGCGTCGAGTCGCCATGGAGCTGAAGCAACGCCCCGGGAGAGACATTGTAGGTGGTGGCGCCGGCCAGGTTCAGCGTCGCCCCGACATCGACGTCGAGCGTCCCCGCCGTCACGAAGCCGCCCGCAACCGCCGTGCTCACCGTGAGGCTGCCCTGAATCGTCACGGACGGCCCCGCGCCGTCGATTCCGATGTCGATGCTCGAGAACACGTCGCTTCCGGTGGCGGTGGAGATCGTCTGGACCCCGCCGTTGAATCCGACGGTCACCGAGCCCGGGGTGTAGGTGCCGTTCGTGGTCCAGTCGCCTCCCACGCGAAGCGTGGCGGTCATCCCGCCGGCATCGAGGGTGGCCCCGGGGGAGACGATCACCGATCCCGCGACAGTCACGTAGTTGTTCACGGCCGGGGTGTTGAGGTCGAGCGCCCCGCCCGAGACGGTGAGGGAGCCGTCCGCCAGAAACGGGGTCCCGGGATTGTACTGGGCGTTGGTCACCACGCGGGTCAACTGGTAGACCGTCCCCGCCCCTCCGGCAAACTCCACGTTGAAGAACTTGTTGCGCGTCGCGGCCGTCCGCTGGCGGATCGCCAGCGTGCCGGCGGTGGTGGAGTCGAAACGGATCGTCCCCGCGGCGGGGACGAAGCCGCCGGTGGCGATGGAATCGTCCCAGGAGCCGCCGACGGTATGGGTGTACGCCCCGGGGGCGAAGGAGGCGGAGCTGTTGATGACGACATTGCCGTTAATGTCGAGTGAACCGTCGGCATCCGCCGTCGGCGTGCCGATGGACCGGGTCCCGCCGATCG
>JACPTZ010000131.1 GCA_016192525.1 Planctomycetota bacterium | reverse complement strand
TCCTCCAGCACGCCCGGGATCTCATGGTGACCGCGGCCTGCGGACCCGACTCGGGCCTGGTGGACGCGGCCGGAGAAGACCTCGCCGCCTACGCCGCCCAGGCGAAGAAGTTCACCGTCGAGTCCCTGCTCTATGCCATGTCGCTCACGGCCGACGCGCGCCGGCGACTTCGCGACCTCGTCAACTCCCGGATCGTCGTCGAACTGCTGGCGGTGAAACTCGCCCGGGCCGGGGACCTCGTCCATCTCGGGGAGGCCCTGGCGCGACTGGACGGGGCGTCGTCGGGCCCTGCCTTGACCGCGAGGGAGGGCGGGGCGACCGCTCCGCCGTCGATCCCCCCCAGAGCCGCTCCCGCCCCCGCGGCGCCCCGGTCTCCCCGTGTGGAGGCGATGACCGCCTCCGCTCCGGCCCCGGCGGCCGACGAGGCGGAGGAGCGCGAGGCTTCCCCGGCGCCGATGACGGGTGCGCTGTCGGTGGACTCGCTGCGCGCGAACTGGGATCGGGTGCTTGCCGCGGTCCAGCGGCGTCGAACCACCGTCGCGGGAGTTCTTCGCGAGGGAAGCCCCGTGCGGGTGGACGGCGAGATCGTGACGATCGGATTCGATCCCGAACTCGGGTTTCACCGGGAGCAGCTGTCGGACCCCGATCGACGGCAGGTGGTCGAGGCCGGTCTGCAGGAGGTCTTCGGCCGAGCTCTGGCCGTCGAAGTGGTGTCCCAGGCGGTGACCGGGGCGGCGGCTCTGCGCGAGTCGCCTTCGCGGCCGAAGGAGGACAGCCGGACCGATCACGGGCCGGCGCTCGCGCGACGGAAGGGAGCCGATCTGGCGGAGGATCCGCGGGTCCGGAAGCTCCAGGAACGATTCGGCGGTCGCGTGCTGCCGAAGAAGGAGGATCGCTGATGGCCGGCATGGGCGGATTCGACATTGGGGCGATCGCGAAGCAGGCGCAGGCGATGCAGCGTCAGATCGCCAAGGTGCAGGAGGGGCTGCGCGACCGGGTCGTCGACGGGGAGGCCGGCGGCGGGATGGTGAAGGCCTTCGTGAACGGCCAGCAGGAACTGATCAGCGTGACGATCGAGAAGGAGGTCGTCAACCCCCAGGAGATCGACATGCTGCAGGACCTCATCGTCGCGGCGGTCACGGTGGCGATGAAGAAGGCCAAGGAACTCTCCGAGAAGGAAATGCAGAAGGTCACGGGCGGATTGAGCCTTCCCGGTCTGATCTGAACCGCGGTCCTCATGCCTCCTCTCGTCGAATCTCTGGCGCGCCTGATCGCGGAACTCTCGAGCCTCCCCGGCATCGGCGAGCGTTCCGCGGAGCGCATCGCCTTCCACCTTCTGCGCGTGACGCCCGACGAAGCCAGGCGCCTCAGCGAGGCGATTCTCGACGTCAAGGCCCGCATCCGTTCCTGCGGGACCTGTTCCAACCTCACGGAAGCCGACCCCTGCCGCATCTGCGCCGACGGCTCACGCGACCGGTCCACCATCTGCGTTGTGGAACAGCCCAACGACCTCTGGGCGATCGAGAAGGCGGGGTCGTATCGCGGCCTCTACCATGTGCTGCTGGGTCGCATCGCCCCGCTGGAGGATATCCACCCGGAGGACCTCACGATCGCCCGGCTGGTCGAGCGGGTGAGGGCCGGTGGGGTCACGGAGGTGATCTTCGCGACGAATCCGACGCTCGAAGGCGACGGCACCGTGCTTCACATCCAGCGCCTCCTCGCCGCGAGCGGGGTCCGGCTGACCCGCCTGGCCCGCGGCATCCCGGCCGGTTCCACCCTGCAGTACGCCAGCCCCCCCAGTCTTGCCGACGCCCTTGACGGGCGGCGTCCGCTGGGGTAAGATACTCCCCGATCGCGCCGCGGCGCCGCCTTCGGGCGGCCTCCGGGGCGGATGCGGGAAGGGAGTCGAGGGGACGTTCTGATGGAGATGCACCTCACGCAGCACATGCGGCTCGAGCAGAAGATGAAGCTCGCGCCGCAGATCATCCAGTCCATCGAGATCCTGCAGCTCCAGATCCAGGACCTCCAGGCCGTCATCGACCAGGAGCTCCTTGAGAATCCCACGATCGAGCGCGAGGAGGCCGCTCCGGAGCAGGAGGAGACGGCCCCCGGCGCCGACCTGAACGCCGCCACGAGCACCACGCAGACGGCCGATCCCGCCACGCCCGTCGACGACACGCTTCAGCGGCTGGAAATCTACGAGGACGAGTGGAAGGACTACTTCGCCCCCCAGCGGGGCGGGGGGGGCGGAGACGGCGCCGCCGACCGCAAGATCGAGGCGATGCAGAACACGCCGGCCCGGACCGCCACCCTGCAGGAGTATGTGGCCGAGCAGTTCCGGATGCTGGACGTTCCCCCGCGCCTCCATCGGCTCGGCGAACACATCATCTTCAACATCGATCGCGACGGCTACCTGCGGGTCGATCTCGCGGAGATCGTCGATCAGTTGAACTCCGACCTCCGGGAAAGGGCCGACGCGTTCCTGAAGGAAGTCGCCGTCCGCGGCCCCGGCGACCGGCAGGGCAAGGCCCTGCGCGAATTCTATCTCAAGAACCTGGATCCGGACGATCCGCTCTACGCCCTGCGGGAGATCATCGTCTACAACCTGGGACCCGGCGGAAAGCTCGCGAAGACGCTGGACGAGGTGATCGCGCCGCTCCGGGCCGACAAGGCGCAGGCCGAGGACGCGCTCAAGATCATCCACCGGCTCGAACCGGCGGGGATCGGCGCGAGGAACCTCCAGGAGTGTCTGTCGCTCCAGCTCTCGCCGGCCGATCCCGACTACTGGGCCAAGCGGGGGCTGCTGGAGAAACACCTCGACGACATCAGCCAGAACCGCTTCCCGAAGATCGCCCGCGAGACCGGCCGCACCATCGAGGAAATCAACCGGCTGGTCGGGGCGATCAAGGCGATGAAGGTGAACCCCGGCGCCGGATACGCGGGGGACAGCGTCCCGTACGTGGTCCCGGACGTCGTGGTGGAGCTCATCGAGGGACGCTACGAGGTGCGTCTCGAGAAGGCGCACATCCCCCGGCTCACGATCAGCCAGCGGTACCGGGACATGATGCGGAGCGAGACCATCACGCCGGAACTCCGCGAGTTTCTCCGGGCGAAGATCGAGTCGGCCACGCGCCTCAAGAGCGCCATCGAGCAGCGCGAGAGCACGCTTCAGAATGTGGCGACCGAGATCGTCCGGGTGCAGCAGCCCTTCCTCGACCACGGGATCAGCCACCTGCGCCCCCTCAAGATGCAGGAGGTGGCGGACGCCTGCGGGATTCACGTCTCGACGGTGAGCCGGGCGATCTCCGACAAGTACATGCAGACCCCGCGCGGGATTTTCCCGATGAAGTTCTTCTTCACCGGGGCCACGCAGAGCGACGAGGGGGACTCCCAGTCGCGCGTGAGCGTGATCTCCCGGATCAAGGATATCATCGACAACGAGGACAAGCGCAATCCCCTCTCGGACGGCGAGATCGTCGACCGTCTCAAGCCCCTCAACATCGCCCGTCGCACCGTCACCAAGTACCGCAAGGCGCTCAAGATCCCCGCGTCGAGAAGACGGCGGGTGTATTAGAGGCGTCCCGCCGCCCTCGCCGCCAGGCGACGGCAGGACCCGCCCAGATCGTCGAAGAGCGAGTAGCAGAGCGGGACCATAAGGAGGGTCAGCGCCGTCGAGGCGGCGAGACCGCCCATCACCGTGCGGCCCATCGGGAAGTAGGGGATGCCCGCCACGTTTTGCGTGCCGAGCGCCATCGGAAGGAGCCCCGCGATCGTCGTCAGCGCCGTAAGCAGGATCGGCCGCAGGCGACGCCGCCCCGCCTCGACCAGCGCCGCCTCCCGATCCATCCCCGACGCCCGCAGCCGGTTCACGCAGTCCACCAGCACGATCGCGTTGTTCACCACGATCCCGATCAGCACGATCATCCCGATGAAGGCCATCATGTCCAGCGGCGTGCCGGTCAGATAGAGCGTCCAGAAGACCCCCAGGAACGCGAACGGCACCGAGACGATCACCGCCCACGGGAGCAGCACCGACTCGAACAGGACCCCCATCAGCAGGAAGACGAAGACCAGCGAGATCCCCAGCGCAAAATTCTGCTCCTGGCCCGCCTGCCTCATCCGCGACCAGCGACCCGATTTGTCCCAGGAATAGCCGCGCGGCATCTGAAACCGCTCCATCCGGGCGTCCACCTCCCCCGAGAGCGCGTCGAGGTCGTCCTTCGTCGTGGTCACCTTCACCGAGAGGACGGTCTTCCGGTTCTCCCGGGAAATCTCCCCCAGCGACCGGGCGTTCCGCACGCGGGCGATCGCCGGGAGCGGGATCTCCGTGCCGTCCTTCGCCGGAATGACGAGCGAGTTCATCTCCTCCATCGTCTCCCGGAATTCCGGAGCGAACTCGATCGACATGTCGACCTCGCGGTCGGCGGCCTGGAAACGGGGGAGGGACGCCCCGCGCAGCGCGTAGGAGAGCGTCCCGGCCACCCGGTCCGGCAGGATGCCGTACTTCTGGGCGAGTTCGCGCTCCACCGTGACCTGGATTTCCGGCTGTCCCCCCTCGGAGTCGGTCTCGACGGAGAGGACGTTGGGGATCGACTGCATCTGGTGCCTGACGTCCTCGGCGATTCCGCGGAGCGTCGCGCTGTCATCGCCGAAGAGCCGGATCCGGATGTCCGCCTCGTTGCGTTCGGTGGACTGCCAGTTGATCCGCATTTCCACTCCAGGGAACTCCGGAATGAGTTCCTTGAGGCGCTTCGTCAGCGCCTCCGTCTCCAGGCGCGGCGCCCTGTCTCTCGGGAGATGCAGCCGGAGCCGGCCACGATCGTCATTGAACGAACAGTAGAGGTGCTCGAAATCGAGCTCCTCCTGGTGCTCCTTCAGGATCGACTCGCAGCGCCGGAAGAGCGCATCCGCGTCGGAAAGGGAGTAGTTCTCGGGGAGGTCGAACCACATTCCCACCACGCCCGGACGTCCGTGCATCTCGTAGGCCTTCTCCATTTTGTACATCGGCCAGATCGCGGAGGCCGTCAGCGCCACGACGATCAGGACCGCGTCCCAGCGGTGGCGCAGCGTCCAGCCGATCGCCCGGACGTAGAGGTCCGTCAGCAGCCGCATGAACCGGGAGTCGGCGGCCTGGCGGGCGCCGCCGAGGTGCCGCACCGCGAGCGGGATCACCACCAGCGCCACGGCCAGCGAAGCGAGGAGCGACCAGCAGATCGGATTGGCCAGCTCCTTGAGGTAAAACTTCATCATTCCGTCGTCGCCCCCGAGAAACGTCATCGGGGCAAAGGCGATGAGCGTGGTGAGGGTGGAGGCCCCCACCGCGAGGGCGACCTCGCTGGCGCCGGCCACCGAGGCGTCGGCGGGGGAAACTCCCTCCTGCCGGAGCCGGAAGATGTTCTCGGAAACGACGATGGCATTGTCCACCAGCATTCCGACGGCCACCGTGATCCCCATCATCGAGACGATGTTGAGCGTCTTGCCGGAGAGATAGAGCACGGCGAGGGTGGCCAGGACGGAGAGCGGGATGCTTGTGGCCACGATCAGCGTCATCCGCACCCGCCGGAGCACCGCGAAGAGGATGATGACGGCGAGCACCATTCCGAGGCCGATCGCGCTCCAGAGGTTGTCGACCGATTGCTGGATCCACTCCCCCTGGTCGTGGAGCACCAGCGCGTCGTAGCCCGCCAGGGCCGGCTGCGTGGCGAGCGCCTCCTTCAGCCGGGCCCGGACGTCCTTCATCACAAGCGAGGTGTTCGCCCCGGACTCCTTGTACACCTCCAGGATCAGCGCCTCCCGGCCGTCCACCCGCACGATCCGGTCCCGCAGCGCCCGCACGACCCCCACGTCGGCCACGTCGCCGACCTTGACGTGCTCCGCCGCCGGCAGATTCCGGATCTCCTCGAGGTCCTCGTACCGCGCCACCGTGCGCAGGAGATACCGCGTGCCTCCCTCGGTCAGTTCCCCGGCCGGCGTGGAGAAGTTGTCCTTTCGGAGTCGCTGGACAAGTTCGTAGAGGTTGACGTGGTGCGCCCGCAGGCGCGACGGGTCGAGGAGAATCCGGACCGAGTGGTCGAGCGTGCCCTCCAGTTCCACCCGGGCGACTCCGCCGACCTGCGCGAGGAGGCGGCGGAGGACGGTGTCCACGGTGTAGTGGGCGTCGGGGCGGTCGGGCGGATACGAGACGGCGATCACCCCAACCGAGTCGTCGTTCATGTTGTACTTCCAGATGTTGATGCGTTCGACGTCCTCGGGAAGGTCCGGCCGCACCCGCTCCATCCGGTCGCGGACGTCCATATAGGCGCCGTTCATGTCGGCTTCGCCGTTGAACTCGATCCAGACGAACCCGCCGTTGGCGCCGGAGTTGCTCCCCACCTCCTTGACGTGCCGGACGGTTCCCAGGATTCGTTCGATGGGGAGGATGATCTTCTGCTCGACCTCCTCCGGGCTCGCGTTCGGATAGGGGACCTGGATCGCCATGTAGGGAGGCGTGAAGCCGCCCGGAAGCCAGGCGAGCGGGATGGCCCGGAGGGCGATGCCGCCGAGGACGAGGGTGGCCACCACGGCCATGCCGACGGTGACCGGCATCCGCATGACGGCCCGGAAGAGGGGGTGGTCGGTGGCGCGGGTCGTTCTTCCGCCGTTCGCTTCTGCGTCTTCAGTGGCCATTCTCTGCCTGCGGCTCCGGGGTGCGGTCGAGGATCGAGTAGACGACGGGGATCACGACCAGCGTCAGGATCGTGGCGCTCGAGAGACCGGCCAGGATCGTCAGGGCCAGCGGCTGCCGGATCTCCGACCCGTCTCCGAGACCGAGGGCCATGGGGAGGAGCCCCAGCACGGTGGTCAGGGTGGTCATGAGAATCGGCCGGAGCCGCATGCGGCCCGCCTGGGTGATCGCCTCCGTCCGGGACGCGCCTTTGGTCCTGAGCCGGTTCGCGCAGTCGACCAGGACGATCGCGTTGTTCACGACGATCCCGGCCAGCACGATAAGTCCGATGTAGACGAGGACGCTGAAGGGCGTGGCCGTGGCGGCGCAAGCGCCCACGACTCCCACCCGCCCGAGCGGCATGGTGAACATGATGACGAAGGGGTGGAGGAGCGACTCGAACTGCGAGGCCATGATGAGGTACACGAGGAAAAGGGAGAGCCAGAGCGCCGTGGTGAGGCTGCGCGACGAGACCTCCATCTCGCGGTTCTGTCCGCTCAACATGTAGCTGACATCCGCGTGCGGCGGGAGCGACGAGAGCCGGGAGCGGACCGCCGCCACGGTGCCGGCGAGGTCGGTCCCCACGGGATGGGCCGAGATCACGACCGCCCGCTGGTGACCGATCCGGCGGATCTCGCTTGGACCCTCCCGCTTCTCCATGGCGGCGACGGAGCGCAGTCGGGTCGGAACGGCCCCGCCGGGGTTCACCACCAGTTCGCCGAGGTCCTCCGGCGTCCGGCTCTGGGCCTCGTCCACCCGCACGAGCACCTCGATCTGCCGGTCGCGTTCCCGGAACTTGGTCGCCACGTCCTCGCGGACCTTCCGTCCGACGACCGTGGCGATATCGCCATTTAGCTTCTTGACGATCGCGTTTGCTGTTTTTACAGGGGCAAATATGCCCAGATATCCGCTTACTTCATACCCGGGAACCCCGGCTTCGGCTATGGTCGGGACATCGGGCAGAAGCGGCGAGCGGG
>JACPTZ010000117.1 GCA_016192525.1 Planctomycetota bacterium | reverse complement strand
TTGGCGGGGGCCGTAACGAGGGGACGGGGCATGACGGATGTCGTCCCCCTGCAGGACCGGTCCCTCGTTACGGCCCCGCCGCACGTGCTGCGGGGCTACGCGCGGAATGACACAGAGTTGCGACCGGCGCGGAAACGCGGGCGCATTCGAGTCTCTCGCTCCCTTGCCGCCCCGTCGCTTCGCGTGTACGATAGCAGGCATGCCGCTCACCGAACTCCTCCAGCCCGGCAGCGCCCTCGCCGGGGCCTTCCCCGGGTTCGAACTCCGCCCTCAGCAGATCCGGATGCTGGAGGCGGTCGAGGAGGCCATCGCTTCGAAGAAGCACCTCATCGTCGAGGCCGGCACCGGGGTGGGAAAGACGTTCGCCTACCTCCTCCCGATCATCCGGTACGCCGTGGAGGCGAAGGAGCCGGTCCTCGTCTCCACGCACACGATCAACCTGCAGGAACAGATCGTCCACAAGGACCTCCCCTTCCTGCAGAAGAACCTCCCGTGGAAGTTCACCTACACCCTCGGCAAGGGACGCGGCAACTACCTCTGCCTGCGCCGGCTCCACCAGGCCGTCGCGGCCCAGCAGACGCTCTTCGCCGGGCGCGATGAAGTGCACGACCTCAAGCGCATCTGGGAGTGGAAGCGCCGGACGCAGGACGGGAGCCTCTCCGACCTGGACTGGTCCCCCGCCGACTCCGTCTGGAGCCAGGTGAACGCCGAGCGCGGGAACTGCATGGGGCGAAAGTCGCCGTTCTACCGCGAGTGCTTCTGGCAGGCCTCGCGCCGGCGGCTCCGCGAGAGCCAGATCATCGTCGTCAACCACTCGCTCTTCTTCGCGGACGCCGCCCTCCGCCGGACGGCGGAGGGGATCTTCCCGCGCGGAAAAGTCGCCGTGCTCGACGAGGCGCACACGATCGAGGAGGCGGCCCAGCGTCACTTCGGAATCGAGGTCACCTCCTACCAGGTCTCCTATCTGCTCCACCAGCTCTACAACCCCCGGAAGGACCGGGGCCTCCTCTCCTCCTTCGACCACCCCCGCCTGCGCGACCGGATCGCGGAACTGCACCACCTCGCGCCTGAGTTCTTCGACCGGGTGCGGCTCTGGGCGCTCACCCAGGCCCCCGAGAACCGCCGCATGAGGACCCCGTCGGTCGCGCCCGACGAACTCACCGGCCGGCTTGCGGAACTCCGCGACGAACTCGTCCGCTTCTCGGACGAACTCAAGGACGAGCAGGTGGCGACAGAGATGCTCGGTCGCGCCGAGGGGATCGGGCAGCTCGCGGAGGACATCCGCTCGTTCTGCGGGCAGACGCGGCCGGAATCGGTCTACTGGGTCGACATCTCCGAGGGCCGCACGCCGCGCGTCACGCTCAAGAGCGCCCCGCTGAATGTCGCCGGACTCATGCGCGATCACGTCTTCTCGCAGATTCCCACCGTGATCCTCGCCAGCGCCACGCTCACCACGGGACGCGATGGCTCGTTCCGGTTCATGCGGGAGAAGCTCGGGCTCGCCGACGCCCTCGAGGTGCGGGTGGGCTCGCCGTTCGATTACCCGCGCCAGTGCCGGGTGTACGTCGAGAGCGGGATGCCCGACCCGCGCGACACCGAGGTCTACGCCCCGGAGGTGGCGCGGCGGACGCTGCCGTGGCTGAAGAAGACGGAGGGGAGCGCGTTCGTCCTCTTCACAAGCCTCGACCTCATGCGGCGGGTCCACCTGCTGCTCCACCGCGAACTGACCGAACTCGGCCACCCGGTTCTCCTGCAGGGAGGAGAGATGCCGCGCCACGAGATGCTGCGCGTCTTCAAGGAGACCGCCAACTCCGTCCTCTTCGGGGTCGATTCCTTCTGGCAGGGCGTGGATGTCCCCGGCCGGGCCCTGCGGAACGTCATCATCGCGAAACTCCCCTTTCCGAACCCGAATCAGCCGCTGGTGGAGGCGACGATCGAGCGGATTCGCGACCGGGGCGGCAGCGACTTCTTCGAGTACTCGCTGCCGGAAGCGGTGCTCAAACTCAAGCAGGGATTCGGCCGGCTGATCCGCACGAAGACCGACGAAGGGATCGTGGTCATCCTCGACAGCCGGGTGGTCGAGAAGGGGTACGGGCGGATGTTTCTCGACGCCCTGCCCGAGTGTCCGGTAGAAGTGGTCGAGCCATGATCTCCACCTCCAACCTCTGGGTCACCTACGGCGACTTCGTCGCGATCCGCGGGATGAACCTCGAGATCGAGGGAGGGCTCGTCTACGGGCTGATCGGCCCGAACGGGGCCGGCAAGACGAGCCTCATCCGCGTGCTCGCCACGCTGCTCGAGCCGGCCTACGGCGACGTGCGGATCGGAGGGATCGATCCCCTGCTCGACCCCGAGGGGGCGCGGCGTCTCCTCGGTTTCATGCCGGACACCCCGCCGCTCTACGAGGACCTCCTCGTCCGCGAATTTCTGACGGCCTTCGCGGCGGGGTACGAGATTCCCCGGCGGGAGCGCGCGAAACGGATCGACGAGTGTCTCGCGCTCACCGATCTGACCGGAAAGGTGGACACCCTCGTCGCGGGCCTCTCGCGCGGGATGAA
>JACPTZ010000116.1 GCA_016192525.1 Planctomycetota bacterium | reverse complement strand
CTGTCATCCTGAGCCTCGGGCGAAGCCCGAGGCGAAGGATCGCCAGCCGATGCGCCCCAAAGACGCCTACGCTGGTGATCCTTCGCTCCACGCCGCCGAACGGAGGCGGCGTTCCGCTCAGGATGACATCCTGAGGGCCGTTCACGCGGGATGCACCCCTTTGGACTGTCATCCTGAGCCTCGCCCGCAGGGCGAGGCGAAGGATCACCAGCCCTGCACCGGCTTGCCTCCCAAGCTGGCGATCCTTCGCTTCGCGGCCCTGCGGGCCGCTCCGCTCAGGATGACAAGAAATGCGCGGGCGCAAGAGGGTGTTGGAATGTGCGATCCTCACGTGGTACAATCCGATCATCCGGAATGTCTGAGCGAGGGCACGGATGATCATCCCGGCGCGATCGCACTACACTTGGGAGCATGCCCGCGAGCGAATCGATCGCATGGCGGAGGCCAATCGAGTCGCGACCGAAGAGTGGCTTCGATCCCTGACTCCAGAGGAGTCGATCTCCATCTTCGAAGATCTCTCACGGGGCCTCCCCGAGAATGACCGGACTCTGGAGCGCGAAGATCATCCCGTCCCTCTCCACAAGATCTGGAAGTTCTGAATGGAACGAGTCGCGTTCGCCGACCTGTTTCGGAACTTCTTCGGGACTCTCGAAGCCTGCAGGACCACCTACCTGGCCTACGGCGGCGTTGCCGTGGGCGTATGGGGGGACCCCCGCGAAACTCAGGACGTGGATGCCGTCGTTTCGGCTCCCGAGGAAGAGTGTCCGATCCTGCTCGGCGAGTTCGCGAGAGCCGGATTCGCACCCGGCCTTCGAGCCGGACAGACGCTTCCCATCGATGGCTGGACGCGACGGCGCTGGGGGGGGCGATATGCGGAAGTCTCTCTGGGGCGCACGCCGTTCGATCGCTCGGCGATGGAGCGCCGCCGACGAGTGACCCTGTTCGGCATGGCCATCCGGGTGGCCACGGCCGAAGACCTGCTCCTGTACAAGCTCACCGCGTATCGGTACAAAGACCTGGCCGACGCACAAGCGGTCTGCTCACGCCAGAAGCCCCTGCTCGATCTTGCCTACTTGCGTCACTGGGCCTCCGAAATCGCGGCGCCCACCGGGAAGTTTGAAGTTCCCTCGAAGCTCGAAGAGCTTGTCCTGGGGCGACCCTGAATGCGCTGGATCGGCCCCCGCGGCCCTTTCGATCTCACCTACTGCACCAACGTCCACCCGGGCGAGACCCTCGCCGAGGTGGAGGCGTATCTGGCCGGCCCGACCACGGCCGTGCGGCGGGCCGTCGTGGGGGAGGGGACGATGGGACTCGGCCTTCGCCTCGCGCGCCCGGCCGTCGACGAGCTTTTCTTCGACCCCGCCCGCCGCGCCGCCTTCGCGCGCTTTCTCCGCGACCATCACTTCGAGGCCTGGACGGTCAACGGCTTCCCTCACGGCCGGTTCCACTCGGATCGCGTGAAGGAGGAGGTGTTCCGCCCGTCGTGGCTCGATCCCGAGCGGCTCCTCTACACCGAGCGGCTCGCGGACGTGATGATCGATCTGCTGCCGGCCGCCCGGGACTTCGCCACGATCAGCACCCTGTCGGGCCAGTTCAGGCCGTGGGGGCACGGGCCGGAGGTGCTGACGAAGATCGCCGAGATTCTCGGCCTGCTTGTGTTTCGTCTCGCGAAGCGCCGTCGCGAGACGGGGAAGAGGGTCATGATCTGCCTCGAGGCCGAGCCCTTCTCGACTCTCGAGACGGTGGACGAGATCGAGGTCTTTTTTTCGGAGTACCTGTCCGGCCTCGCGGCCCGGCGTCTCGCGGTCGCCGCGGCGATCTCCCTCGACGCGGCCCGGGCCCGGGTGGCGGATCACCTCGGCGTCTGCTTCGACACCTGTCACCACGCCGTCCAGTTCGAGGACCTGACGGTCTCGCTCCGGCGGCTGCGGAAACGGGGAATCCCGGTCGGGAAGGTGCAGCTGAGCAGCGCGCTCGCCGTCGAGAGGCCCGGTTCCCGACCCGAGGCGGTACAGGCGATCGAGGCGTTCGCGGAACCCCGCTATCTGCACCAGGTCGTGGGACGGGGCCCGATGGGAATCCTCAGAAAGCCGGATCTGGAGGTGCCGGCCGACGGGCGATCCGGGGGGTGGGGATCGTGTGACGAGTGGCGCTGCCACTTCCACGTGCCGGTCTCTCTCGAGGCGATCGGCCCGCTTCGCACGACCCGGTCCGACCTGGAGGCGGCGCTCGCCCTCGTCGTGGAGGAGGGGCTTTCGCCGCACCTCGAGATCGAGACCTACACGTGGGACGTCCTGCCCGAGGCCGCCCGGAGCGGGTCGGGCGCGGAGGCGCTCGTCGCGGACATCACCCGGGAGTTTGCGTGGGTGGCGGAACGGCTGCGCGCCCACGGATGCAGCGCGGCCGGATCGGAGCCGGACCGGGGATCGGATTGACCCGGCTCATCTGGCTCATTGCGGCCGGACGCGGAGGGAGAGGAGACGCGGAGGGGGGAGACGCGGAGGGAGAGGAGACGCGGAGAGTCTCTCGCGGAGACGCGGAGACGCGGAGGGCAAACGCGGAGGGGAGACGCGGAGGGGAGACGCGGAGGGGCGGAGGATGCCCCTCCACTTCTCGTTGCCAGTCCCGTTCGGGCAAGGTAGTCTACCGCCCGCGCCGCCGTCGGCGCCCCCTGCACGCACGGAGCCCCCCCATGCCGGATCGCGAAACGCTCGATGTCGATGTCCTGATCGTCGGGGCCGGTCCCGCCGGTCTCTCCGCGGCGTACCATCTCCAGACTCTCGTCCGGCGGCACGCCGAACGCGTCGACAAGGGCGAGGCGCCCGGCCCGAAACTCGACGGCCTCTCCGTCATGTGCATCGAAAAGGCCGGCGAGGTGGGCGCCCACATGATCTCCGGCGCCATCCTCGAACCGACCGCCCTCCAGGAGATGATGCCCGACTACCGGGAACGCGGCGCCCCCATCGAGGGCGACGTGAAGGACGAGGAGATCTACTACCTCACCGAGGAGCTCCGACTCCGGCTTCCCTTCGTTCCGCCCGGGATGCGCAATCACGGGAACCACATCATCTCGCTCAATTCCTTCATCCGCTGGTTCGGGAAACAGGTCGAGGAGCGGGGGGGGGAGAATTTCACCCTGATGCCCGGGTTTCCGGCCCAGGAACCGCTCATCGAGAACGACCGGGTCGTCGGCGTCCGTACCGGCGACAAGGGGATCGACAAGCACGGGCAGAGGAAGTCGAACTACGAGCCCGGCGTGGACATCCGCGCGAAGCTGACGATCTTCGCCGAGGGGTCGAGGGGGAGCGTGACGAAAGTCCTGGTGAGCCGGTTCGGGCTGGACCGCGACCGCAATCCGCAGATCTACTCCACCGGCGTGAAGGAGGTCTGGGAGATTCCGGAGTCGCAGTGGCGCGAGGGGGTCGTCCTCCACACGATGGGCTGGCCGCTCGGCAGCCGCGCCGTCGGCGGCTCGTTCCTCTACTTCATGAAGGACCGGAAGGTCTCGGTGGGGCTGGTCGTGAGCCTCGACTCGGAGGACCCGTTCCTCGACCCGCACCGTGAGTTTCAGCGTCTCAAGACGCACCCGCTGATCGCCTCGATTCTCAAGGGCGGATCGGTCGTCTCGTACGGCGCGAAGACCATCCCCGAAGGCGGCTTCTTCAGCCTGTTTCAGCCGTATTTCCCCGGCGGACTTCTCATCGGCGACGGCGCCGGACTCATGAACATGCGCAAGCTCAAGGGCGTTCACCTGGCGATGAAGTCGGGGATGTTCGCCGCGGAGACGGTTTTCGAGGCGCTGCGGAAGAACTCGTTCACCACCGCCGAACTCTCGCGGTACGAGGACCTCTACCGCTCCTCGTGGATGTACGACGAACTCTGGGAGGTCCGGAACTTCCGTCAGGCGCTCGGCCAGGGGCTCTTCTGGGGCGGAATCCACATGCTGGCGCAGCAGCTGACGGGGGGCCGCGGATTCACGGCGCGGATGCCCACCGAACCGGGCCACGAGCGGATGAAGAAACTCCGGGCCTACTACGGCGACATCCACCGGTTCGGCGACCTGCGTCCGCCGAAAAAAGTCGAGGGGGACCTCACGTTCGACAAGGTCACCGACGTCTTCCACTCCGGGACCGTCCACGAGGAAGACCAGGTGGCGCACCTCCACGTGAGCGACCTCAACATTTGCGCCACGAAGTGCCGCGAGGAGTACGGGAATCCGTGCCAGTATTTCTGCCCGGCCAACGTCTATGAGATGGTCGTGGACGAGGCGCGCGGGAAGGAGGCCTGGAAGCTCCAGCTCAACTTCTCGAACTGTGTCCACTGCAAGACGTGCGACATCGCCGATCCCTACCAGATCGTCACGTGGGTCCCGCCCGAAGGGGGCGGAGGACCGAACTACAAGCTCCTGTGAATCCCTCCGAGCCGAAGCCGGACTCCAGCTCAGAACCCCCGGGCGCGGGCGGGGACGCCCGCGCCACACGAGGCGGGGACGATCACGCCCCAGCGCTCGGCGGGCCCACGGTGTCCCGCGACGGCGTCGCCTCCCGCGTCATCATCGTCGGCCGTCCCCCGGAGGCGAAGTACGAACTCCGGGGGGAGATCGGACACGGCGGACTCGGCCAGGTTCTCACCGCGTATGATGCCGATCTGGGCCGCGAGGTGGCCCTCAAGGTGATGCGGGAGGAGGTCTCCTCCGACTTCGTCGAGCGGTTCCTTCTCGAGGGACGCATCACCGGTCGACTCGAACATCCGAACATCGTCCCCGTGCACGATGTCGGAGTCCTGCAGGACGCCGACGGCCGCAAGCAGCTCTACTTCACGATGAAGAAGGTCCACGGCCGCGACCTCGGACGAGTCCTCGCGGACGTGGCGGGCCGGGTGGAGCCGGCCCGTACCGAATACACCCTGCGCCGCCTCGTCGATCACTTCCACGACGTCTGTCAGGCGGTGGCGTTCGCCCACTCGAAGGGGGTGCTCCACCGCGACCTGAAACCCTCGAACATCATGCTCGGCGAATTCGGGGAGACGCTCGTCGTCGATTGGGGACTGGCGAAGGCGCGATCCGTGAGCGCGGGCGGGGACGCCCGCGCCACGGCCGACCCGTCGCGGGATACAAACGCCGGGGCGCCGAGCCTAGGCGCCGCCGGAGGGGGCTCGGGCGAATCCGGCATCGTCCGTCCCGATGATCCGCGCCCCGAGGCCACGATGATGGGCGAGGTCCAGGGGACGCCCGAGTACATGTCGCCCGAGCAGGCGATCGGCGCCGTGGACGAGATCGACGAGCGGTCCGACATCTGGGCTCTGGGTGCGATCCTCTACGAGATTCTCACGCTCCGGCCGCCGTTCGAAGGGCGCACGCTCGACGACGTGATCCGGAAGGTGCGGACGGGCGTCGTCGTGCGGCCCTCGGAGCGGGTGTTCCTCGACCGGGTCCCGGGCGGGGCGACTGCTGCTCCAGACGCGTCGAGCGCCCCGCGGCCCGTTCCGCAGGCCCCGTGGAAGGAGGTCCCGCCTGAACTGGAGGCGATCTGCCTCCGGTGTCTGGCGAAGAACCGCGCCGATCGGTACGGCACGGTCGACGACCTCGCCCGGGAAATCCGGCGTTTCCGTGACGGCGTGATGGAACGCGAACGCGAGCACCGGCTCGCCGAAGAGGCCGTCGCCTCGGCGCGGGAGGCCATCGCCCGGTACAGGGACCGCCGGGCGGCCGCCGCCGAAGCGCGCCTGCAGGCGATGGAGGAGTCGCGGCGGGTGAAGCCGACCGAGGACAAGGCCCGGCTCTGGGAGATCGAGGACCGCGCCGAGCGGCTGGACCGGGAGGCGGTCGAGGCCTTCAGCGCCTCCACCTCGGGCCTCGCGGTGGCCCTCGGTCACGAGCGTTGGCACCCGGAGGCGCGCCGGCTGATGGCCGATCTCTTCTGGGAGAAGTTCGTCGAGGCGGAGGAGGCGGGTGACGCGAAGCAGATGATGCTCCACCAGCGAACCGTCGAGGAGTACAACGACGGTGCCTTCGACCGTCTTCTCGCCGGGGACGGCACCCTGAGCGTCCGGACCCGGGCCTATCGCTGCGACTGCGTGGAGAAGGGACGCGAGGTCGCTCCGGAGGAACTGGCCTGGCTGGGGTACCACCCGTGCTCGGGGCGCGCCCTGGACGGTCGCTCCGGAGCGGAGGGCTGCGTCGCGCTCGAACCCGCACCGGCGAGCCGTCTCCGGGTTCATGGCCCCGGCTGCCGGCCGGAGCCGGTGGCCGGAGCCGAGGTGTGGCTCTACCGGCTTGAGGAGCGCGAACGCCGGCTGGTGGTCCCGGTCACCCCGCCCCTCGCCCGATCGAGGGCGGCCCCGCGTCCGCCCATCGGGAGCCTGTTCGCGGCGGATTCTCCGTTCCTTCCTGTCGGGGAGGCGGTCCACCTGGGACGGACTCCCCTCGAGAAGGTGTCTCTCCCCCTGGGGTCCTATCTACTGGTGGTGGCGGGCGACGGGTACGTCCCGGTCCGCTGTCCGGTTTTCCTGTCTCGATGCGCGCGTCTGGAGCCGGAGATCACGCTGCATCGGGAGGCCGGGATTCCGCCGTCGCTCCTCCCGGTCCCCGGGGGTCCGTTCCTCTACCAGGGCGACCCGGCGGTGCCCTACGGCGGGCCGCCGACCGGGAAGACGCTGGACGACTTCTTCATCGGTCGATTCCAGGTCACCTGCCGGGAGTACGTCGGATTTCTGAACGATCTGGCCCGGACCGACCCGGCGAGGGCGGCGCGACATGCCCCGCGCGACTCGGAGCAGGGGGGACCGTACTGGCCGGGACCGCCGTACGTGGTGCCGACCGCCCCCTGGCTCGATCGGGCCGACCCCCCGTCCCGATCCCTCGCGCGCCGCCTTCTGAACGCCCCGGTCGACTGGGAGGAGGACTGGCCCGTCTATGGCGTGTCCTGGGAGGACGCCCTGGCATTCGCGGCCTGGCGGAGGGAGCAAAGCGGGTTCCTCTTCACCCTCCCGCATGAGGTCGCCTGGGAGAAGGCGGCGCGCGGACCCGACCGTCGTTCCTTCCCGTGGGGGAACCGGATCGACGACCGCTGGTGCAATGCGAACCGGTCGCAGGTCGGATCGCCTCGACCGGTTTCGGTGAACGCCTTTCCGGCGGACGAATCCCCCTACGGGGTGCGCGGAATGGGCGGGAACTGCCGCGAGGCCTGTCTCAACGATCCGGGCGAAGACTTCGCGGGCTGGCGGCTGCTCCGCGGAGGAGACTGGACGAACCCCGCGCAACTCGCCCGCGCGTGCGCCCGCGGCATCCTGACCACGAAGCGCGTCCTTTCGAACCACGGGTTCCGCCTGGCGTGCCTGTTCCGGCTGGGGGGATGAGGGAGCGTCTCGCTCTTGCCCCTCTTCTCCACCCGCGCTAGAATGCGCGCGGCCGTTCTTCCCGCGCCGCCTTCCCCGGCGCCCCGATTCCGTGCGAGGTGTCTCCATGAAAGCACCCGATGCCGTCCGGGCCAACCCGCCCGTCCGCCTCGACTCCGTCACCCGCGGCGCGCTTCCCGCCTCGCGCAAGGTGTATGTCCCGGGCCGCCTGCACCCGTTTGTCCGGGTGCCCATGCGTGAGATCGCCCAGACGCCGGGCCGGTCCGCGGACGGCCGGGAGTCGATCCCGAATCCCCCGGTCACCGTGTACGACACCAGCGGCCCCTACACCGATCCCGCCGCGATCGTCGATCTGCGGCGCGGGGTGGGTCCGATTCGCGCGGAGTGGATCCATCGGCGGGGGGACGCGGCGGAACTTTCCGAAGTGAGCTCCGACTACGGTCGCGCGCGGTTGAGGGATCCCGGGCTGGACGGCGTTCGCTTTCCGAATCTCCGCCGACCGCTCCGCGCGAAACCCGGCCGGCGGGTGACGCAGATGCACTACGCGCGGAAGGGGATCGTCACGCCGGAGATGGAGTTCGTGGCGATCCGTGAGAACCAGCGTCGGGAGGAGGCGGACGGGCCCCAGCACCCCGGGCAATCATGGGGCGCCGACACGCCCCGGGTGCTCACCCCCGAGTTCGTCCGCGACGAGGTGGCGCGCGGACGCGCCGTGATCCCGGTCAACCTCAATCACCCCGAGGTGGAGCCGATGATCGTCGGCCGGAATTTCCTCGTGAAAATCAACGCGAACCTCGGAAACTCCGCGGTGGCCTCCTCGATCGAGGAGGAGGTCGAGAAGATGGTCTGGGCCATCCGGTGGGGGGCGGACACCGTGATGGACCTCTCCACCGGCCGGAACATCCATGAAACCCGCGAGTGGATCCTTCGCAACAGCCCCGTGCCGATCGGCACCGTGCCGATCTACCAGGCGCTGGAAAAGGTGGACGGACGGGCGGAGGAGCTGACCTGGGACCTCTTCCGCGACACGCTCATCGAGCAGGCGGAGCAGGGGGTGGACTACTTCACGATCCACGCCGGGGTGAGGCTGCGGTACATCCCGCTCACGGCGAGGCGGGTGACCGGGATCGTCTCGCGCGGCGGCGCCATCCTCGCCAAGTGGTGCCTCGCCCACCATGAGGAGAACTTCCTCTACTCCCACTTCGACGAACTCTGCGAGATCATGTGCGCCTACGACGTGACCTACAGCCTCGGCGACGGCCTGCGGCCGGGGTCGATCGCCGACGCGAACGACGAGGCGCAGTTCGCGGAACTGGAGACGCTCGGCGAACTCACCACGATCGCGTGGAAGCACGACGTCCAGACGATGATCGAGGGTCCGGGCCACGTCCCGATGCACCTCATTCAGGAGAACATGCGGCGCCAGCTCGAGGTCTGCCGCGAGGCGCCTTTCTACACCCTGGGACCGCTCACCACCGACATCGCGCCGGGGCACGATCATCTCACGAGCGCCATCGGCGCGGCGCTCATCGGCTGGTACGGGACCGCGCTCCTCTGCTACGTGACTCCGAAGGAGCACCTCGGTCTTCCCGACCGGAACGACGTGAAGGAGGGGGTGATCGCCTACAAGATCGCCGCGCACGCGGCCGACCTCGCCAAGGGGCACCCCGGCGCCCAGGCCCGCGACAACGCCCTCTCCCGGGCCCGGTTCGAGTTCCGATGGGAGGACCAGTTCCACCTCGGACTCGATCCCGAAAAGGCGCGCGCCTTTCACGACGCCACGCTTCCGCAAGAGGGGGCCAAGACGGCGCACTTCTGCTCGATGTGCGGCCCGCACTTCTGCTCGATGAAAATCACGGAGGACGTCCGGGCCTACGCCGCCACGCGCGGACTGGCCCCGGAGAAGGCGCTCGACGCCGGGATGAGGGAGAAGTCGGAGGAATTCCGGGAGAAGGCGGGAGGCGAGATCTACATGAGCGTCTGAGCGACCTTGCTCTTGCGCTCCCCCCGATCCGGCGCTAGAATGCGGGGGTTGTCCGCCGCAGGAAACCCGATACTTCGTGGAGGCGCGCATGACCGCCGAGAACCCGCCGACGACGGCCCCGAAGGCCCGCTTCACGCGCGAGATGACCGTGGGGGAGGCGCAGAAGGTGCATCCCCAGGTGGGACAGGTTTTCGCGTCGTTCCACATCGGCGGCTGCAGCCACTGTTCCGTGCCGGAGTCGGCCACGCTGGAACAGATCGGGACGCAGTATGGAATCCCGGTCGAGTTTCTGCTCTCGTCGCTGAACGGGTTGCCGGTAATCTAGCCCGGATTATTCATGAGTTCTCGTGAGTTCTTGTACGAGACAGCGTCCATGCAGATTCCCGAGGCCCCGAGTAGGCCCCGCAGCACGTGCTGCGGGGCCGTAACGAGGGGCCGGTCCTGAAAGAGGGGCACCATTGCCTGAGCCGCCCCTCGTTACGCGGCCTGCGGGCCGCTACTCGGGGCTGCGGTGTTTCTCTCATGAATAATCCGGGCTAGGGGACCGATATGAGGCGAAAGGTCCGGGGAGACGGCCATCACCGCACCCTTCTCGCCCGAGGCGCGCGCGCGGCGATGTACGAGGCGATCTGGGACCGGTTTTGCGAGGAGACTTCGCGCACCTTCGAAGACTCCAAACAATGGCGCGAGTTCGAGCATTTGTTCGCGAGCCTGCTGAGAAAGATAGCCGACGAAGTGGAACGCAAGCACCTCGGGAGAGGATGAAGGCCGCGAGGACCGACTGCAGTGCCCCTCTACGAATACATGTGCCCGTCCTGTGAGAAGCCCTTCGAGGCCCTCGTCGCCGGCGATCGCTCCGGGGTGAAGTGCCCCGTCTGCGGAAGCGGCCGCGTCGTGAAGCAGTTCTCCGCCTTCGCCGTGGGCGCCGCGGTTGGCCCCTCGGCCACCCCCGCGCCGCCGGCGGGACCGTGCGGACGGTGCGGCGACCCCAATCCCTGCCCCTACACCCGGAATTGAGCCCTTCATGCTCGACCCCTTCGGCCGCTCGATCTCCTACCTGCGCGTCTCGATCACCGACCGCTGCAACCTGAAGTGCCTCTACTGCACCCCGCTCAACGCCCTCGATTACGCCCCGCGCGAAGACCTGCTCTCGTATGAGGAGATCGTCGAGATCCTCGAGGTCATGGTCCCGATGGGGATCCGCAAAGTGCGCGTCACGGGAGGGGAGCCGCTCGTCCGGCGCGGCGTGGTCGAGTTCCTCGCCCGGTTGAAGCGGATCGAGGGGCTGCGGAAAGTGGCGGTGACGACGAACGGGATCATGCTCAAGGAACTCGCCGAGCCGCTGGTGCAGGCCGGCGTCTCGCACATCAACGTCAGCCTGGACACGCTCGATCCGGACCGCTTCCGCGAAATCACGCGCGGCGGCGACCTCCATCGCGTCCTCGCCGGAATCGACCGCCTCCTCGAACTCGGCGTGCCGACGGTGAAGGTCAATATGGTGCTCATGGCGGGCGTGAATGAGTCGGAGGTGGAGTCGCTCGCCCGGCTTTCGCTCCAGAGGCCGATCCAGGTCCGGTACATCGAGCTGATGCCGGTGGATCACTGCGGGATGCCGCACGCGAAGTACTTCCTCAGCGCCGAGTCGGTCCTGCCGCGCCTGAACGCCATCGCCCGGCTCGAGCCGGCGAAGGTGGAGGACGACGATGCGGGTCCGGCCACGGTCTATCGTTTCCCCGGCGCCCCCGGGACGATCGGAATGATCACGCACCTCACCAACTCGTTCTGCGACCGCTGCAATCGCGTTCGCCTCACTCCCGAGGGCCAGCTCCGCCTCTGCCTCTTCGGGGACGAGAACGTCGATCTCCGCGCGATCCTCCGCCGGCCTCACACCGGTCAGGACCTGATCGACGCGGTCCACGCCGCCCTGGCCATCAAGCCGAAGGCCGCGGACGGGTACCACGCGTTCGCGATGCAGTCGGTGGGGGGGTAGGGGGCGGCCCCAGGGCGAAGGCCGAGTGAGGAATGACGGAGGGGGGTGTTTCCGTCGCGATCGCCTCCGAGCTTTGGAAACAGATGCCGCGAAGGGAGAGTCGCATGAGGGGCGCCCCCCCCTCTAAGCCGGATTATTCATGAAATCTCGCGCACGTCCGGACGACGAAGCGGCTAGTGGGCCTTCAAGATTGAAGTTGTGGGTGGCACGGGCGGCTCGTCCGCCCGTGCCTGCACGCCCCGGGCACGGGCAGCAAGCTGCCCGTGCCACCCGGCGACCCATAGATTCAATCTTGAAGGCTCACTAGGCGGATCCCCGAGGCCCCGAGTAGGCCCCGCAGCATCCTGCGCGCGGGACACCCTCGCCTGGCCCGCCCCTCGTTACGCTCCGTAGCACGTGCTACGGGGCTACTCGGGGCTACGGTGTTTTATTCATTAATGATCCGGGCCAAGGCTTCGCCTTCGACGATGCCACGGAACGGCGCTCGAATCCTCCGGCGTTTGTGTTGACAGGCCCCCGGCCCGGGCGTAGGCTACCCGCTGTTGCGTGAGGCGCCCCTTCGGGGGCTTCAACGGGAACCCCGTGCGAATCGGGGACGGTCCCGCCGCTGTGACCGGGGACGAAAGCCGCGACGGATGCCACTGCCCTCCGAAGCCTGCGGGCGAAGGAGGGCGGGAAGGCGCGGCGAGTAGGACGATCCGGGAGTCAGAACACCGGCCTCGCGCGTGAAATCCCGCCCCCCTCGAGAGAAGGGGGCCCTCCGGGGTCGAAGACGGGCGCCGCCCTCGGAACGTCCAGCGACGTTTCCGAGGTTTTTTTTTCATCATGGGCGGCGATCCCTCCGGTACGCGTGAGCTCCCCGCAGCTGCTGTTCCTGACGGCGCAGACCCGAAGGCCGCATCCCCGCACCGTCACCCCCGATCGGGAGCCCGGGCCGCCCCGCTGGGGCCGTGGATGGCCTCGGTCGCCGTTCACGCTCTCGCCCTGGCGGTCGTTGGCGCCGCGGTGCTCGCGATCGATGCCCCGTCCCCGGTTTCGGGAACAACCCTGGTCCTCATCGATCCGTCCCCCCCCGCGCCGGAGATCCGGCTGGAGCCGGTCCCGCTCGTCGCCGACAGAGTCCCGGTGGCTCTCCCCGAGTCTCTGAGCCCCGAGCCCGCCGTGCCGGATCGCCTCCACGAACTGCCTGACTTGCTTGCGGCCGCTCCGCCGGTTGCGACGGTCGCTCCCGAGAGCGGCCCTCCGTCCACCCTCGATCGCCTCCCGGTTCGGGAGATGGCGCCACCTCCCGCCGCCGCGACTTCGGAAGTCGCGGAACCGAACGGCGCGGTCACAGGAAGTTCCGGACCGCCCGAGGTTCGCGCGGCGCCCGACCCGGACGGCTGTCCGCTTCCCGATTATCCCGCCCTGGCCCGGCGACGCGGCTGGGAGGGGCGAACCCTTCTGAGAGTGCGCGTGGCGCCGGACGGATCGGTTCTGTCCGCCGAGGTCCAGACCGGTTCCGGGTACGAGGTCCTGGATCGCGCGGCCGTCGAGGCCATACGCGAATGGCGGCTCCGTCCAGCCTCGCGCGCCGGTGTTCCGGTCGAGGATGTCGTCGAGGTCCCGATCCGGTTCAGGTTTGAGGAGACCCCGTAGGGCCGCTCCTTGGGGGCTTCAAGTTCGGCCGTACGAGGTTACCGCATTGTCATCCTGAGCTCAGCCGGCCGCCGTTTGGTCGGCTGAGCGAAGGATCGCCAACGTCGGAGTCTGCGAACCGCACACGCTGGTGATCCTTCGCCTCGGCCTGCGGCCGAGGCTCAGGATGACAAGGGACGGGGAGGGGGAAGCAACAGCGGCAAACTACCCGCACGATTAGCGTTGAAGGATCCCCAGTCTGACGACGCCACCTTGAGGAAGCGTTTCCGGGAAGTGGTGGGGTTCGGTGATGAGTCATCCCGAGGAGCCCACCCCCGTAGCACGTGCTACGGGGCCGACGAGGGATCTTGCCTGTAAGTCGCTTCTT
>JACPTZ010000160.1 GCA_016192525.1 Planctomycetota bacterium | reverse complement strand
TGGCCGGCTGAGCGAAGGATCGCCAACGTCGGAGTCTGCGAACCGCACACGCTGGTGATCCTTCGCCTCGGCCTGCGGCCGAGGCTCAGGATGACAAGAGACCGGACGGTAACCTCGTACGGCAAGTGTTGCCGCGCCCCGAAGGCCCCCTTTTCTTTGCCCCCTCCGCCCGACCCGACTACGATGGGCCGCATGGGAGAACCCAGACCCGATCCATCCCCCGCCGCCGGAGCCCCCCCGACCGATCCGGCGAGTTCGTCCGCCGCCGGGGCCGCGGACCCGTCGCCGCGCGAGGCGCCCCTTCCTGCCATCCCCGTCGAGGAGCCCCGGGTTCCCCTCGAACAGGTTCAGAGCGTCTGGACCGGGCTCGTCGGCGCCGTGCTCCTCTTCATCATCCACATTGCCCTGGCCCGTGGCTGGATCGACGCGGGGTCGGTGAGTGGACCGTTCCGGGAGTGGTTCTGGAACGCGCGCCATCTCTGGGTGCTCGTGCTCGTCTTCCTCGTAATGGCGGCGATGGAGGCGGTGCTCTTCCGCGTTCATCGGAGGCAGTTCGACTTCTCGTCCCCGCGCCCGCTCGACGGCGCGGCCTGGAGGCGGGTGGAGGTCCGGTGGTTCGGCCTCTTCGCCCTTTTCATGCTGGCCTGGGTCGTCTATCTGGTGCTCGACACCTATCGGGCCGATCTCTATTTCCTTCACCGGTTCGGCCGCGGGCCCTTCAGGCCCGATCCGGAGCACTCCGCGTTTTTCAGCTTCCTCTTTCTGCTCACGCCGTGCGTGCTGACGGTCGCGCCGTTCTACTTCTGGCTCGTCGAGCGGAGTGTCCGCGATCTTCGGCCGGAGAAGGACGAACTGTATCTGGTGGGACTCTGGCTGGCCCGGGTGGGCCGCGGCGACACCGCGGAGATTCGGCGGAGCCCGCACTTCAGAAACGTGTTCCGCTCCTGCGCCGTGAAGGTCTTCTTTCTGCCGCTCATGTTCACCTGGTATCTGAACGCCGGCCTCAACTGGGGAAGCACCCTGAATTCGGTGATCTCAAGTTTCCAGCAGTTCGGCGTACTGGACCCGGCGGTGAGACTCGATCAGGCCGCACGAGCCTACCGCCTCTGCTTCGAGGGGGTATTCCTGCTCGACCTCGCGCTCTGCGTGATCGGGTATGCCTTCACCCTGAGGCTCTTCGACACGCACATCCGGTCCGCCGAGCCGACCCTCTTCGGATGGCTCGTGGCGCTGGCCTGCTATCCCCCGATCAGTCGAGGCACCGAGGCCTGGCTTGCCTACGGCACGGAGTGGGAGTGGATGGAGGTGTTCCGGGGGCGCGGCGGCGGGAATTCCACCCTGTTCATCCTCTGGGGCGGGGCGATCATCCTCCTTCTGGGCATCTATGTGCTCTCCACGGTCATGTTCGGGATGCGGTTCTCCAACCTTACCAACCGCGGGATTCTGTGCCGCGGCCCGTACGCGGTGGTGCGCCATCCCGCCTACGTGAGCAAGAATCTGGCGTGGTGGCTGATGAGCGTGCCCTTCCTCCGCGGGGCGGGCGACTGTGCGCGGCTCCTCGCCTGGAACGTGATCTACATCCTCCGGGCGAAGACGGAGGAGGATCACCTGGGCCAGGACCCGCACTACCGCGAGTACGTGAAGCGGGTGAAGTGGAGGTTCATCCCGGGGGTGTGGTGATTGTTGCCATTTTCCTTCGCGAAGGGCCCTGGAGGAGACACCCAAGAGAATGAGCGGCAACTCATGAGGGCTGTGGTGGGCGGATGTGCTCGTAGATAGCGACCGGATTGCGCGTCCGTCTCAGGGAACGGCGGATCGCGCGAGGTTCCGCCTAGCGCGGCTCAGGGAACCGACGCCGCAATTCCAGCATTTGACGGACAGCTTCTTCGTACCCGGGCATGTCCTCGCGAAGCAGCCCATCCCTCCAGAGCCTGTTGCCGATGAGAGCCTGACGATCCCCAGGAGGAGACGAGACCAGGATGTCGGAGAGTATCTGGACTCGTCGTACATTCTCATTGGTCAAGCCAAGCGCAGACTTTAGGGCCGCAGAACGCACCGTCTGATCCCCGTCACGGCGCACGATCTCCAGCAGGAAATCAACCCGTGCAGGGGATGTCGGAAGGTAGGCGAATAGTTGCGCCGCCCTGAAACGGATGGTGCTGTAGCTTCCTGCATCGACGAGGAGGACTCGAAGCGTCTGGTCCAGCGCCGGGTTCTCCCAACTCCGCTCGTTGATTTCAACCATGTGGAGGGCCGAGGATCTCTCATCCAAGCTTCGACTTGCGTCCTTCGCGATCTCGAGCAGAAGTCCGGCTACGTGAGGACTCGTAGACCATCCCAGCGACTCGAGTGCTTCAGCCCGCACGCCCTGGTCGGAATCCCCACTTGAGGCCTCGATCAGGCGGTTCGTCACCTGTTGGAATTCGGCGACGGCTTCAACCGGAGTGCCATTGGAGTTCATGTTGGGATAGGTGCCATCGCCTTGAGACTGCGAGAGGACACGGATCGCCGTCCTTCGGACGGACGGATCGGCGTCGTACTTCGAGAGCGATGCCAACTCCAGAAGCGTTCGAGCATTCGTTATGGGTCCCAGCTGAGGGGTGGGTTGAGCAGCATTGAACAGGCGACTCTGACCCGCAACATTGTAACCAACATTGAGACCACCGTCTTGGGCAAGAGAGCGCACGGCCAGGGAGCGCACAGCAGGGTCGGCCGTATTCTTGGCGATGTCGATCAGTCCTTCGCGGGCTGAATCAGTCGTGAGCCTTCCGAGAATGACGATCGCCGTATTTCTGACGTTCGGATCAGCGTTGGTACTCGCAGACTGGATCAGAGCTTCGAGAGCGTCCGTTCGTCCAAGAGCCATCTCGGCCAACTCGTCCTGAAGCGCTGCCAACTCGTGATAGGGACCACCGGGGGGATCGTTTGTCTCAGAGCGGGAGATGAGGCGAAGGAGATCGCCCACACACTCATGGGCGCTCTTTCCTGGAGCGAGCGATGTCCGTTGAGTGCGCGGATACGGTTGTCTTGTTGTAGCAACCCAGACCGGCTCCTGTCCACTTGGGACTATCTTGGAATCCCGTGCTTCGATGAAACCGGCCTGATCAGCGGGAGCAGTCAACCCGATTGTCCGTAAAGCGTCACCTCGTCGGCCGTCTTCGGGAACGCGAGACGCCGGGCTGGGTTCGTGATCGGCGTGGTCCGTCGGGGTCTCAGAGGGTCCGCTCTCGGAGAAGCGGCGAGTGGCCGTGACGTCCACGGTGAGAATCCAGGCTCCCAGCGCAAGCAGGCCCGCGGCGATCGAAATCATGGTCCATCGTCGCCCCATCCGAGCTTCTCCCAGCGGGAATCTGTGACCGGTTCTCGTCAATCGTTCAGGCATTGCAGCAGTCGAAGAGAGAGCGTAACTCCCTCCGCATCGAACTCGGAGGTTGCGCCTCCGGCGGCGGCGGCTCGGGCCTTCGCGAAGAAGTTGGTGGTGACCTTTCGTTCACTATTCGCGATCAGTTGTCTGACCAGGGTTACCGTGTCCTGACCGTGCACCGCAGATACCGTCTTCGTGTCCTGCATCAGCTCGCCGACGGAGTCCGTCTCGACGTGCAGAAACTCGCCCTCTCCGGGGAACTCTCCGATCATGTCGGGAAACGTGGTCTTGTATTCGGCGGCGGAGCCCCCGAAGTCGGTCAGGGCACCTTCAAAGGCGTACCTGACCCTGCTCTTCTGTTGGTACTTCAACTCAACCCGAAGAATGTCTCCGTTCGGGCAATGTGGGACGGTCGACAGGATTCGCAAAGTGCCGAACACACCCACACCCGCGCTCGCTACGGCGGGCGGTCCAGCACTTCCACTCTTGTGCACGATGGCCTTGCCGTGGGATGCCCTGGAGGTTGCAGAATCTGCCATGTACCTCTCGCTGGCCGCATGGCCGGGCGCGATGGACGTTTCGATGTGAGAGGGTGGAGCGCCGGTCTTGGATTCGCCATATTGGAACATGATCTGAGGCGTGTACTCGGTCACCACCAGAAAATACCGCCGGACCTCCTGCTTCTCACCGGCTGCGGTGACGAGATAGAAGACAACGTCGGTAGCACCCGGGTGATTCGGGGCGCTCGCCGCGATCTTCACGGGCAGAGTTCCGGGGCACTCCCTGTTGTTGAAGGTCATGGCGTCAGGACCTGAGGGCGAATCAAACCTCGCTACGTCCGAATGCACGATTTCTACCCGCACATTCACAACGTGCGGTTGGTCCGATGCGAGAGTGATCGTAAAGGCCTTTGTCTGTCTGGCGAACGTTTCTCCCAGAAGGCTGTTTCTGATGCAGAGGCAGTCGGGGAAGTCGTTCGACGAAACATCGCATCTGCCTGTGCCGATTGGTCCTTGCGCGAATGCCACGTCAGTTGTCGCGACCGCTCCGAATACTGCTCCCAGGATGACGACCATGACCCGTACGCTCCTGTTGCTCATTGACGCTCCTCCTTCGTCTGTCTGCGACCCACGAGAACAATGAATGAGGACGGCAACGAGATTGGCACACACACGCAACTGTCAAGCCAATTTCGGCTGAAATCGATCTCGCCACGATTCTACCAACCATGACCGACCACCCACCGATGCGGCTGAGCAGGTGGCGGGTTTCGGGCTGGAAGTTTGGACCTGCACGGAAATACACCCGGCCCTTGAGCTCCGGGGACGCGTTGCGCTATACTGACAGGTGATCGAGCGGGTCGTGATCCGAGTTTGGGCATGGATGAATTGACCGGGAAAGGCTTCCCGTTAAGACGCGAATTCACCCCGGAGAGGGGGCTGCCTACGGTCGACTTCTCCCAGGTCGATGAATGACTTCACCTTGCTCGGACCCAGCGATGGGAACGGCACGCCTCCGCTCTTCTTCTGGCGAAGGAGAGGATCTGCGGGAGATACAGAAGCGAAGAGACGGCGATCGCTGAGGCAACCCCGCCCGGTCGGTCTGATGCCGATCGGGGGGCGCTGGGGGAACCGAGGAAGCGACACGGAGTGGACCCCATCATGCTGTACACTGCGGTGTCCGGGCTCCTGCTCGGCGCCGTCCATGTCTTCTCCGGGCCCGACCACCTCGCGGCCCTCGCGCCGCTCGCGGTCCGGGCCCGCCGGAGGGCGTGGGCCGTCGGACTCCGGTGGGGCCTCGGGCACTCCTCGGGGGTGATTCTCGTCGGCGCGCTGGCCTTCCTGGCGCGCGGCTTCATCGACATCGACGCCCTCTCGGAGTGGGGGGAACATCTCGTCGGCGTGATCCTGATCGGTGTGGGACTGTGGGGGCTCCGGAGCCTCTCGAAGAGCGGGCTCCACGCCCACCCGCACTCGGACTCCGCGGAGGGAGAGGCGCACACCCACTTCCACGTTCATGCCCCCGGCGAGGAGCATGAGTCGCCCGAGGCGCACGTCCACACGCACGCGGCCTTCATGGTGGGGACCTTTCACGGCGTGGCGGGGACCTCGCACCTCCTCGGGGTGCTCCCCGCCCTCGCCCTCCCGACTACGGAGGCGACCGCCCTCTACCTCCTGGCGTTCGCCGTCGGGACCGTCTTCGCGATGGTGGCCTTCTCCTCAGCCCTCGGCTGGAGCGCCCCGGAGCCGGGGATGAAGTCGTACGGCTGGCTGCTCGGCGGGACCTCCGGGGCTGCCATTGCGGTCGGACTCGGGTGGATCTTGCTGCCGATCTTCGGAGTCGAACTTCCATGATGGGTCGGAGGCGGTCCCTGCCCTCACCCCTGCCCCTCTCCCGCTCGCTGCGCGAACGGGAGAGCGGTCGGCTGAGGCTCTTCCTCGCGGTCGGGCTCATCGCCCTCGTGACCGCCGCCCCGCTCCACGCCCACAACCTCGTGGACCGGAACGTGCAGGGGATCTCCAGTGCGACCGAGATCAGGATCGGCCCCGAGTCGATCGCGATCGACTTCTGGGTCCACATCGGCGACATCGAGGCGACCAACGTACGGCGCGCGATCGACCGGAACGGCGATCTCCGTCTCTCGGACGAGGAGAAGTCCACCTACTTTCGCGTGATCGAGTCGCGGGTGCACGACTCGGGATTCTCCCTTGAGATCGACGGCGAGATGGTGGCGCTCACCTGCGCCCCGATCGTCGTCGACTACGGGAAGGAGCCGGACGCCGTCGGGACCGAGCCGATCCAGTACAACGTGGCGGCCACGGCGGCCCTGCCGAAGGGGGCCGACGGGGAGCACCGGTGTGCGTTCTACGTGCAGAACACGATCGACCGCCCCGTGCTGATGAAGATCTACACGCTCGAGGACGGGGGGGTGAGGATTTCCGCCGCACCCGAGGCGTTCGCCGACGTCCAGCGGGCCGGTCTGGAGGGGGTGAAGTGCGGGATGACGGAGAACTTGGGCGTCGGGCTCCGCTTCGGGACGGCGGTGATCCGCGAGAGTCTGCCGCGCGCGCCGGTGGCCGACGCCGCGCCCGGACCGCAGGGGATGGAGGAACGGGTCACCGAGGACCTGAAGGAGTACGTGCGGAGGGTGGGGGCGGGGGACTGGTCGCTCTGGCTGATCGTCTCGAGCATCGGGGTCGCCGCCTTCTTCGGCGGGGCGCACGCCCTTGCCCCCGGCCACGGGAAGACGCTCGTGGCGGCCTATCTGGTGGGGACGCGCGGGCGGAAGATGGACGCGGTGACGCTGGGCCTCACAGTCACAGCGACGCACACCTCCACCGTCATCCTCTCCTGCCTGTTCGCCATCTGGCTCCAGCACCGGTACAACATCGATCAGGCCGACCTCGCCGTCTGGTTCGGCGCGCTGGGCGGGCTGATCATCGTCGGCATCGGCGTCTACCTGCTCGTGGTGCGGATCCGCGCGCTCCGGACCGGGATCGAGCCGGAGCACGGGCATCCGCATGGACCGTTCGGCGGGCATGTCCACGGTCCGGACGGGCACGATCACGGCGACGGGCCGCACCCGCACGGACACGGCACGCCCCCCCACGTCCACGGCCACGCCGGTCACGATCCCGCCCTCGTGCCGCACACGCACGCGGACGGAACGACCCACACCCACGCCGTCGGGGTCGAGGAGATCCCCGAACTGACTCCGATCGAGTCCGACCCGGCGCCGGCCGCGTCTCCGAGCGGCCAGGAGCCGTTTCCGTTCTGGAGTCTGATCTCGCTCGGGATCAGCGGCGGGATCGTCCCCTGTCCGACGGCCATCGTCATCCTGATGGGGGCGCTCTCGCTCGGGGTGCCGGTGTACGGGCTCCTGCTGATCCTCGCTTTCGGGACCGGCCTGGCGGGCGTCCTGGTGGCGATCGGGCTTCTGATGGTGACCGGTCGGTCCCGGATGGACCTCAGCCCGCGCTCCGAGCGGATCGTGAAGCGACTCCCGATCGCCAGCGCCCTTCTGGTGACGATCATCGGGGTGGGGTTGACGGTGAACGCGCTGGTGGAAGGGGGGTATCTGAAGCCCTGAAACCGCAGGACGTGAAACGCAAAACGTCAGAAAAACGTGGGCGGGAAGGGCCGCGGGTGGTAGTCATGGCGCCGGCTCCGCGCGCCCCAGGCACCGAAACCATGAAATGTCCATCCTGTCCCCAGCACTTGCGCGCCGAGCGGGCCGGAGGAGGGGAGATCCACCTCTGTCCCGGCTGCGGCGGGGTCCTGCTCTCCGCCTCAGAGCTTCGAAGGTGGGTGCGGGACGAGCCGAATCCCCGGGCTGTGGCGGATTCGCTCGTTTCCATGCCGTTCTCGTCCGAGGCGCCCGAGATCGACTGCCCGGCCTGCTCCCTCCAGATGGAGCGACATCACCGGGTGTCCACGGACATGACGGTCGACCTCTGTCCCCGGTGTGAGGGGATTTGGTTCGAGCCGGCGGAACTGGGGAAGGCGAACCGGGCGAGGGAGTTGACTCCGAACGCCTTCGAGCGAGTGTCGCTCCGGCTGCTTCACGTCGTCGACGCGCTCCGCAACTGGCGGGAGTTCGAGGAGGGGGGGAAGCGCCGGATGAGGCAGCGGCTCATCCAGGCGGCCCTGGCGCTCGAGCGGGCGGAGTTGCTGCTCCCGATGGAGGCGCGCGAGCTGGTCGATCAGTCCGAGACGCCGGCCGGCGGGGAGGAGGCGGTGCGCCGCGTGGAGCTGGAGGGGTATCTCGAGATGCTCTATCAGGCGCGGGTATTGAGCCGGGAGCAGTACGAGGACAAGCGGTCGGCGCTGCGAAACCGCAGCGAACTCTGACGCGAGCGGGCTAGCGCCGCTTCGTCATGGTGATGACGTTGCCCGACTTCGGGTGGGGGCGTACCTCGAACGAGTCCATCGCGTTTCGGGCGCTGCCGAAGGTCGATCCGTTCGTGTCGAGGATCTTGCCGTAGTCGGAGAACTTGACCGTCACCTCCCCCTCGGTCTGGGTGACGAGCACCTGGTAGGTGCATTGCTCGTTTCCGCCGTATCCCTGGCCGATGATCGCCAGGGCTACATCCCGGACGGCGGTCTGGATCTCCTGGGCCGTGTTCTCCGCGAATCCCGCCCGCCGCGAGAGCAGCGCCACCAGCGTACAGAGCCCCTCCGTGCACTCCGGGATCCCGATGAGCGTGAGCGCAACAGGGAGGATCTTGCGTCGCGGGAGGAAGTTGGTCTTTCCGCGGCTCAGGTACGAGAATACGGTCGAGCAGCGCGGACACTTGTAGGAGCCCGGCTCGCCGACCCGCAGCGTGCTCTTGCAGACGGAGCAGTCGACCGTCTCGCTGAGTTCCTCGGAGGTCGCCGACGCCACCGGGGCCGGGACGGGCGGGGCTATCGGGCGCGTGGCGGGCTTCGGCATCGGCGCGGGAGTCGTCGCCGCCACCGGAGCGACCGGGATGGGTCGGGGAGGGGGTTTCGGCGCCGTCGGCGGAGGGGCGGCCGGCGGGGGAGGCGCCGCCTCGACAGGCGCCTCGGGCGGGGTTTCGACCGCGCCTCCGCTCGCGAAAAAGTCAACGGCCGCCTTCTGGTTGGTGTAGATCTTGAAGAAGGCGTTCAGCCCCAGCATGTCGAAGACGATCTTGACCTTCGGCTGCACCTTGACGAGGGCGATGCCGCCCCCCTGCGGTTCGAGGTTGTCGGCGAGATTGACCAGATACCCCAGGCCGGTGCTGTTGACATACCGGATGTCGGCCATGTCGAGGATGAACCGGGTGATCCCGGAGTCCTTCAGCTGGTCCATCTGCTCCTGGAATCCGGGGACCGTTTTGGCGTCGATGGCGCCCCCGATGATGATGAGGGCCGCGTTCTCGACGCCCTGCACGTCGCGAGTGGTGATCGAAAGGTCGGCCACGCCGCACCTCGACTCTGGGGCTGCCCGCAAAACCCTGCTGATAACAGGGGCCGCGGGGGAGCGTCAAGGCTTTTCGGAAGTCCAAAAAAACGGTGACGGGCGGCCGGGGCCGGACTAGAATACGCCCCGCACGACAGGAGCAGAGCATGGACGGCGCCGACGATCTTCAGCGGCTGGGACAGGTCCTCATCGAGGAGGGGGTGATCACGCACGAGGACGTGCAGAAGGTCCTCGAACAGGCGGGCGCCCTCCAGTCGCCGCTCGGAGAACTCCTGCTCGGATCCGGCTTCATCCGGCGCGAGGAACTGGCCTCACTCCTGGCGCAGAAATACACCGTTCCCCGGCTCCCGCTGGCCGGCGTGGCCATCCACCCGGACATGATCCGGATCATCCCCCCGGACTTCGCGCGAAAGCACGAAGTGCTGCCGGTCGCCAAACTGGGCGACATTCTGTGCGTGGCGAAGTCGAACTTCTTCAACCGCGCCGCGCTCATCGAACTTCGGCGCATGACCGGTTCGAAAATTCTGGTCCTTCAGTCCGACGAGAACGAGGTCCAGGAGGCGCTTCAGACCTACTATCCGGAGGGAGTGACGGTCACGGCTCCGCCGGCCGTCGCTCCGGCGCCGACGGCGACTCCCCCCTCCGAGGTGGTCCCGGCGCCCGAGGTCCGCCCCACGCGTCCGACCCCGATCCCTCGGGCCCCCGAGCCGGTCCCCGCGCCCGTGGCCGCCGACGCGCCGGCGCTTCTGAACGCGCCGAAGCCGCTCCCGAAACTCCCGCCGCCCGCCCCGGTCCCGGCGCGCGCCCCGGGCATCCTGACGGCCACGCGCGTTTCCGAGTCCGAGTTCCGCGCCGCGCATCTGGGTCTCACCGAGGACCCGATCGCCGACTTCGAATCGACCTTCGCCACGGCCAAGCCGATCCCCGCGATCCCGATGGGGACGGCCTAGTGTAGTGTCCCATAAATACATTGACATATAACCGCGCGGCGAGTTATCCTATACGGCCTGAGAACAACACTCCCAATCCTCTTGTCGGACGAAGAGCGGTTTACGCTCTCTCGTTGGGCGCATGGAAGAAGCCTCCCATTGCGATTGGTGCAGCGAGCACGAATCGTCCAGAT
>JACPTZ010000159.1 GCA_016192525.1 Planctomycetota bacterium | reverse complement strand
TGTACTTCTCGATTTCCTTCAGCGCCGCCACATCCGGAGGGTCCTCTCCGGGTCCGCGGAGGAAGAGGAACCAGACGACGATCAGAAGCAGGCCCGCGCCGACCCCGATGAGGCCCCAGGGCGGCTTCGGGCGGGCGGCCTCCTCGCGGGCGGTCGGCTTCGGCTCGTCGAAGATGGAGACCGGGGCGGCAGACGAGGGGGCGGGGGCGAGCGAGAGGGTGTGGCCCATTCCGGGAACGTAGCTCCGCGTCTTCCGGGGCGCGTCCGGGAGCTTGACCGCCTCGATCTCCTGCGACTTCGCCATGTCGCTCAGCTTCTTCATGTCGGAGACGAGGTCCTCGTACGTCGGGTAGCGGTCGACCGGCTCGACCTGGAGCATCCGGTCCACCAGCCGCGAGAACGGCGCGGGGACCGACGGATCGTAGACCTGCAGCGGCGCGATCGTCTCCTCGGTGAGGCGCATGAGGATCTCGAACGGCGACTGACCCTCGTAGGGGGGGCGGCCGGCCACCATGTGGTACATCGTGGCGCCGAGGGAGTAGATGTCGGTGCGGACGTCGATCTCGCGGTCGCCCGTGACCTGCTCGGGCGCGATGTAGAAGGGGGCATTCTGGCCCGCTTTGGTGATGGCGAGGATGTTCTCGACCGTCTTGCCGCCGAGGCCGAGATTGGAAATCTTCACTTCGCCGGACTTCAGCACGAGCAGATTGCTCGGCCGCACGTCGCCGTGCACGACTCCCTTCCCGGCCGCATAGGCGAGGGCATGGGCGACCTTGAGGGCGATGGAGAGGGCCCGGTCGTAGGGGATCTTGCCTTCGCGATTGATGATGTTGAGGATGCTCTCCCCCTCGGCATACTCCATGGCGATGAAGGTCCGGCCGTTGTACTGTCCGAGGAGGAGGAGTTTCTTGATCCCGGGGTGATCAAGCGCGGCCGCCTTCTTGGCGCCGTCGGTGTACTTCTGCAGGAACGACTTGTCCTGCATGACGGTCTCGTGGAGGAGCTTGAGGACGACGAGGCGGTTCTTCGAGGTCTGCCGGGCCTTGTAGAGGGTGCCGGTGGCGTCGGCGCCGATCCGGGCGACGATGGTGAAGTCGCCGATCACCGTCGCTTTCTTGAGGATCGCCGTGCCGTGTTTCTCGTCCTTGATCTCGATCTGGCCGGTGGCGACGGCCTTCATGGCTTCGGTCTTGCGCTTGGGCGGGGCCTGGGGCTGGTCCTCCTCGGCCACCACGTCGGCGTCCTTCGGGGCCTCGAGGGCCGGCGCGCCGCCCGGGCCGGCGATCACCGTCAGGATCAGCCCGCACTGTCCGCAGCGGACCTTCTGGCCGGCGTCCATCCCCCCGATGTTGAGCGTGGCGTGGCAGGCGCCGCAGGTCACCAGCACCTTGGCCTGCTCGGTGAGGACGATCTCCACCTGGTGGGGCCGCATGAACCCCATGTCGATGAGGATCTCCCCGATCTTCGCCACCGACTTGGTGGAGGCCATCCGCTTCACGAGACCGCGGTAGACGACGAGCGCCATCCCGAAGAGCGGGACCGACTCGACGGAGGCCTTCAGGTAGCGCTGGATCTCGAGGCCGGTCTGGAGCTGCTCGGGGGTGATGAAGTGGAGCTCGATCGCGATTTCGCCGAACAGGCGGCGCTTCATCGACTCCATCGACTGGAGGATGCCGGCGATCTGGGCCCGGGTGAGGTACCCCTTGCGCTCGAACAGTTCGCCCAGCCTGGGGGCCGTCTCGCCGCGGGCGACAGCATCCCGCTGTTCGGCGAGACACTCGTCGAGCTGTTCCTGGGTGATCAGCCGGGCGCTGATCGCCAGTTTGCCGAAAAGCTGGGAGCGGATCTCGGCCATCGAGGCTCCGGGCACGAAGGGGTCACCCAAACCCTTCTACTCTAGGACCTTCCGGGAGGGCGGTCAAGCGAATTGGAGCACCGTGCGCAAACACGTTCAGGATTGACGCCCCCCCGGTCAGGAAGATAGCCTGTAGGGACCATGAGTTCACCCAAATCCGACTGGTTCCTCTCCCGCGAGCTTTCCTGGCTGGAATTCAACGCCCGGGTGCTGGAGGAGGCCCGGAATCCCCAGAATCCGCTCCTCGAGCGTCTCAAGTTCTGCTCCATCTTCGCCTCGAATCTCGACGAGTTTTTCATGGTCCGCGTCCCCGGCCTCTGGGCCCAGGACGCGGCCGGGCTCAAGAACCCGGAGGCGGTCGACGGGCTGCCTCCCGCCCAGACCCTGCGTTCGATCGCCGAGCGCACCCACACGCTGGTCGACCAGCTCTACGCCTGCTTCCGGGACGAAATCCGGCCCGGGCTCGCCGCCGCCGGGATCCTCATCCTCAAGATGGAGGAGGTCAAGGGCGCGGAGGCTGCCGCCCTCGAGAAGACCTTTCACCAGGAGGTGCTGCCGGTCCTCACCCCGATGGCCATCGACCCCGCCCATCCCTTTCCGCACATCCAGAACCGGGCGCTGAACATCGCGGTGGCGCTGCGCTCGAAGGGAAAGTCGGGCAAGATCCGCAATCCGGGGCGCTGTCTCGCCGTGGTGCCGGTGCCCGGGATGCTGCCGCGCCTCATCCCCGTCTCGCAGGGGGAGGGGCAGGACCGCTTCGTCCTCCTCGAAGATCTCATCGGCTCCCAGCTCGCCGAACTCTTCTCGGGATTCGACATCGTCGAGCTCTCGAAATCGGACACGAGGCGTCGCCGCAGATCACCCAGCCGCTCTGCGCCGCGTTCGACCTGGAGCCGACCGACGTCTACCAGATCGAGGGCCCCGTCAGCCTCGGGGCGCTGATGCCGCTCACGCAGCTCAAGGGGTACGCCGCGCTCCACGACGAGGCGTTCATCCCGCAGATTCACCCCCGCATCGTGGCGCACAAGGGCGACCTCTTCAGTCTCATCCGCCAGTCCGACCTGCTGCTTCATCACCCGTACCAGTCGTTCCAGACCGTCGTCGATTTCCTGAACGCGGCGAGCGACGACCCGGACGTACTGGCCATCAAGATCACGCTCTACCGCACCGGGCGCGATTCGCCCATCATGGAGGCCCTGGAGAGGGCCGCCGAGCACGACAAGCAGGTGACGGCGCTGATCGAGCTGAAGGCCCGGTTCGAGGAGGAGGCGAACATCGTCTGGGCGCGTCGCCTGGAGCGGGCCGGCGTGCACGTCGTGTACGGACTCGTGGGGCTCAAGACACACGCGAAGATCGCGGTGGTGGTCCGGCGCGACCCCGACCGGCTCCGCCGGTACGTCCACTTCTCGACCGGCAACTACAACCCGGTGACGGCCCGGACCTACACCGATCTCGCGCTCATGACCTGCGACGAGAAACTGGGCGACGACGCCGCGGCGCTCTTCAATCTCCTCACCGGCTACAGCCAGGTGCCGCGCTGGAACAAGGCGATCGTGTCGCCTTCGGGCATGCGGGAGAAGTGGATCGAGCTGATCGAGCGGGAGACGGCGCACCAGAAGGCGGGCCGGGAGGCGCGGATCATCGCGAAGCTGAACGCGCTGGTGGACGGCGAGGTGATGTCGGCGCTCGTGAAGGCCTCGCAGGCGGGGGTGCCGATCGATCTCCTCGTGCGCGGCATCTGCTGCCTGCGGCCGGGTCTGCCGGGGATCACGGAGAATATCCGCGTCCGGTCGATCGTGGGACGCTATCTGGAACACTCGCGCGTGGTTTACTTCGCGAACGGCGGACAGTCGGAGCTCTTCCTGACGAGCGCCGACTGGATGCCGCGCAACTTCGTCCGCCGGGTGGAGATTGCGATCCCGGTGGAGCGCCCGGAGCTCCGGCAGCGCCTGGTGAACGAGGTGCTCGGGCTGAGCATCATGGACAACGCGAAGGCGTGGGAACTGCACGCGGACGGCACGTATGCGCGCCTGGCGCTGCCGGACGAGCCGGACCGGGTGAGCGTACAGCGGACGCTGCAGGACCTGGCGCTCGGCGTCTCCCGCCGGCTGAATCTCCCGCCGCCGATGTGCGGGACCCCGCCCGCGGCCCCGCCCGCCGAGCCGGCCCCGGCCCCCGCGCCGAAGCCGGGTCGGGAGCCCGAACTCTTCGCCCCCGGCGCCGCCCCTCCGGCCGCCGTTCCGACCCCGGGGACCTCACGACTCTCCAAGGCGACCGAGTCGCCCGCCGCGCCGCCCCCGCCGAACGAAACCAAGGCGGCGTCGTAGCGAGCCGTCGAAGAGCGCCTGTGGGTGGTCGGGGTGGCACGGGCAGCTTGCTGCCCGTGCCCGGAGCATGCAGGCACGGGCGGACGAGCCGCCCGTGCCACGCGGCGACGCCACAAATCGAGGCGTGGAACACCACCAGTGATCCGTCAATGCTTATTCGGCGAGTTACTTGCTGTTGTTCCTCCCCCCGCAGGGGG
>JACPTZ010000113.1:3332-13163 GCA_016192525.1 Planctomycetota bacterium | reverse complement strand
CCGTTCGGCCAGCGCCCGGACGTCTTTTTCCAGCGCGGCCATGTCCTTCGTCAGCCGGGCCCCCTCGGTACCGAGGATCTCCGAGGGCTTCATGCCCTTCATCTTCGCCACGACCGCGTCGAGTTCGACCCGCTTGCCCTCGAGCGCGTCGCCGAAGGCCTTAGCGCGTTTCTCGAGGGCGTCGTTCTCCATCTGCTGGGCCGAGGCGCGGATATCCGAGGTCGGCTTCTTGAGATCGGCCTCGACCTCGGCCTGGTCGCCTCCGCCGCACCCGGCGCAGAACCACGCGAAGGTCGGCAGAAGCACTGTGGCGAGGCGGCGCATGGGGCTCTCCCTCATATTTTCGGGCCGTCGGTAAGGCAACCGTAGCGCATTCGCGGGGATGCCGTCAAGGGGGAACCGCGAAGGGGGGGCGACCGCGAAGGGGGCCAACCGCGAATTGCGCGAATTGCGCGAATTACGAAGACAACGGAAAAGCGGCGGCGGACGATGACGACAAAAACAGCGGCGGACAGTGGCGGCAGGAGCGACCGCGGAAACAACAGAAGAGATCTTCAGGGTTTCGAGTGGGTCAGGAGTGTGGAGTCGCAGGACGTCGTCTGAAGTCAATCAGACAGCAGCCCGGGAGGAGTCTTAACGGAGAAGGAGAGACGCAGACGGCAGGCTCTGCTCGGGGTGGCCTGGCCCGAAGGGCGGTGTCGCCGACGTGTCCTCTGAAGCCCGAACGGCGAAGGAGAAAACAGAAGCAGCCGCGGAAACAACAGGAGAGGCCGCGGCAACTGAAGGGACGAGGGCACCAACAGCGAAAACAGAGAGGACGGAGTATAACGCAAGGGGGAGGAGGGGGTTGACTCGCAGGGACGGATGTCATATCCTCTGGAACGCGGCACACCGCCTGGGAGGATCGATGCACGTGCGCCTTGGAGCGTCAAATCCGGCTCTCCTGCCCATCGCTGCCGCGTTGCTGTTGTCGACCACTTCCTGCGCCATCTCCCGACGATCCCTGGACGAGGTCGTGAAGAAACCCGGCGTTCGCCTGAAGACGGTGGGCGGACCCGGGGTGCGGATCGAGTGGCTCGACTGGGACCTCATCGAGGCAGAACACCATCGCCTGCATCCCCGGTCCAGCACCTTCGAGATCAAGACGACCTGGACCGGAACGGCCGGCTGGAACTGCCTGACTGGCTGGGCACCGGCCGGGCCGGAGAGCCGGATTCGACCCGCCTGCTGGATGAGCCGGGCCACCCTTGGTCGCGATCCTCCTGAGTTCGAGCCGCTGGACCGTGGAAGAGGATCCCTCTTCGATCACCCCGATGACGGGCTGACTCGAGGTCGCGCCGTCATGGGGGGGGTTCTGATCGCCTACTGCTTGACGGTCAGCCTGATATGCCAGCGCCGCCTTCGCCGCTGACTCGAAGGTCCCATGCGCGTCCATCGACCCCTGATACTCCTGTTTGCCCTGTCGGCCCTTGCACTGCCGCCCCTGCCGGCGGTCCGCGCCGACCGGGTCGTCATGAAGAACGGATCGGTCATCCACGGCACGGTCACCGGCGAGGAGGGAGACCGCTACGTCGTAAAGGTCGAGTCCGGCAAGATGAAGATCCGAAAGGAAGATGTCCTGCACGTCGACTACTCCGACCCGGCGAAGCGCGTCCCTCCCCCCCCTCCGCCGACGCCGGACGAAGACCCACCGGAGCCGATGACCGTGCCGTCCTCGGCGCCCCTCCCGACAGCAGTTGTTCCCCAGGAACCCGAGGCGGCGTCCACGGGAAAGTCTGCTGAGCCCCCCGCCCTGGACTCGACGGTTCCGGAAGAGGCGGCGCCGCCAACCCAGCCGCTTCCATCGCCGACGCCGAAGGACGACCTTGAGGAGTGGTTCCCCGCGTGGCTGCGCCGGGGGAGGACGGGGTACCTGGTGGGCGGGGCGGTGTTTGGAGTGGCGCTGCTCTGGGTGGCCGTCCGAATCTGGAAGGCCGTCGTGGTTCCAAGGCGCCTCAGTCAGGCCCGTCTCGAGCAGGCGCTCACGGAAGCTCAGGCCGGGGCCGCCGAGCCCCCGCTTCGTCCGGCCGCCCTGCCGGCCGTGCCGCCCGCCGACACTCCGTCAGCGGCCTTCCTCGAGCTGGAGCCTGCGGCCAAGTCGCGCCGATGCCGGAGATGCGGAGCGGCGACCCCACAGGCATCGGGGGTGTGTTCGGGATGTGCGGGCTAGGGAGCCCAACAAGACCGGACGGGCCGCCTTGCGGGAGCCCGTCCGGGCGATGATCTCACGACTTGGCCGTTACCTCCCCTCCTCCACGGCCGGCTCTGGCGCAGGGACACCGATCGGCTCGATCGAGGTGATGGTCACGATCCTGTACCCCTCCCAGCCTGCCGGAGCGTCCGAGAGCACGCCCTGAATCCCGACCAGGCGGTTCAGGTACTTGTTCAGGTCGAACTGATCGCTCTTCAGGAAGAAGAGGACCTTGCCCCCCTTGATCAGCTTGTGGGTGGCGCCCGGGTCGTTCAGGAGTTTCCCGAACGAATCGACCATCCCGATCGCCAGGTACTTCGTTTCGGGTGGCGCGGTGAGTTCGGCGACCTTCTGCGCGTGCTCGGCCTCCGCCTTCCGCATGGCCACCAGGGTCAGATGGTACTCGTCGAGGGCCTGCTGACGCGGAACGAGGTCCTTGAGTCGAGCCTCGGCCCTGGCACAGAGATCGCCCGCCGACTTGTCCGCGGACACAGCCCGATAGGCGGAGATCACAGCGGTGAAGTCCTGCACATCGAGCGGCTGGCCGTCGATCCGCCGCTCCTCCAACTGGGCGTCCTCGTACTTCTTCACGATTGCGATGGACTGCGCCTCGGACGCCTTCTTCGCCGCCACGGCGGCATCGAGTTCGGCGCGGGCGGCCTCATAGGAGCCGAGGTTTTTCAGAAACTCCTTCGCCACCCACGCGAAGGCGGTCGCCTCCGGCGGCGTCACGCGGACGAAGTCCCCCCTCTCCTCGAGGAGGGTGAGCGTCGCCCCCTTCGGGAGCTGCCCGAGCACATACGACGTATTCGACGTGTTCTCGTGCGAACGGATGTTCACGCGGTCGGCGCTGACGGTCCCGTTCTTTCCGCTGCGCGTGACAAACTTCTTCGCGACCCAGCACTTCACCCCGGCCGGGGCAACGATCCGGCACCAGCCGGACTGCTCCTCGACGACGATCACGTGGTCGCCCTTCTTCGCCGTGGCGACAATCTCGTAGTTCTTTCCGATCCCGGCGCGGACGTTCACCTTGTCGACGGTGACTTCGCCCATCCACGCCTTTGACAGATCGCCGGCCGACGCCGCGCCCGCCGCCCAGACGCCGATCGCCGCCACGATCCCCCACGCCGCCGTGCGCATACCCCTACCTCCTGATGGAAATGGGCCGCTCCCGGGCGGGGCGGACTGGAAGCCGCCCGTGTGGGGGGGCGCCGGCCCATCGCCGGCGCGAAGCACGGGAGAACGGAACCGCCGTTGTCGTTCGGGTGAATCTGGCGCCCCTACCAAGGCGCCCCGGCCGCACGCGCGGCCGACCAGATGGCGCGCAGTGTGGCACGGTGAGGGGGGGAAGTCAAGCGATATTACCGGACGTGGCCCCTACCCCCCCCGATGCTTTTGCCGGGCCAGGATCTCATCGACGCCCGACTCTCTCCGGAACGTCTGGATCCAGGCCTTTTGCGCCTCGCTCCCTTTCTGACTGCGAACGGACTCCCGAAGTGAATCGGACTGCGACAGGAAGTCGTCCGCCTTCGGCGCCAGTTTTTCCAGGAGGGCCACGACGCAGATCACCTTGTCGGTTTCCGCCACGCGGACCTCGCCGGGTTCCATTTCCTCATGGAGCGTTTTCGACAGTTGCGTCGAATCCCCGGGATCCATCGAAGTGAGCGAGCCGATCTTCTCGCTCGACTTTACGGGTCCGGTTTCGAAGCAGGCCCGATGCGCCTGGTCCGCGGTTCTCCGCGTCACGGAGGCCGTGAGTTCGCGGAGTCTCTTGCTCCGTTCGGCCTCCGTCGGAGAGCTCTCCGGCTTCCCGGTCTCGCGTTCGACGATGGCCGCGCGCCGGATCGAGTCGCGAAGCGCCAGGGCGTCCTGCCGGGCGGCCTGACGCGCCTTCTCCTTCCTGAGGCGGGTCTCGATCCGTTCCCGCAGATCTTCCGTCAGGACGGGCGGCGTGTACGACTTTTCGACGCCGACGACGCGCGCGATCGCGCTGCCGCGAGGGACCTTCACCGGGCGGGACATGAAGAAATCGGCCACTTTGTCCGCGGAGGGCGTCCCCAGGGCGGCGTTCTCGTTCGGGAGGGCGTCGAAGTATCCCGCCATCGTGCCGGAGAGTTGGGCGGCTCCTCCCGCGGGCGTCGGGGCCGGCGCCACCCCGGCCGCCGGAGGCTTCGCCGTGAGTTTGTCCATGACTTCCGCCACCCGGTCCCTCGAAAGCGCCGGGGTCACCCCGTAGACGACGGCGTTGAACTTCCGGTCCGAAGAGATGATTCCGATCTTCTCCTGCAGCGCCCCCCAGCTGACCTCCTGGGGCGCCTCGGCCAGCATCGCGGACTCCACGTTTTCGAAGAACCTGTCTATCCTCTCCTGGGACGCCTGGTTCCGAAGGCGGTTGACGATGTCGTTGCGAACCTGGAGGTCGTCGAGGGTCTTGTACCTGGGAATCGGCGTCGCCGCCGGAGCGGTCGAGGTCGTGGACTCCGTCGACGAGGTCGAGGAAGTGGACGAAGTCGTCGACGTGGAGGAGGCGGAGGAGTTCGTTGAATTCGTGCCTCCGGGCGGAGGAGCCGTCCAGGCCGGATTGACGTACATCTGGTCCTTGTTCGCGTCGTAGTCGCGCTGAATTTCCGCTTCCGTGGGATCGGGAACCACCGAACTTGCGAGGTCCTCGTCCACCATGAGGTATTCAAAGGCCACGCGCTTCGGGACCTCGAACGCGGGGGACTCCTCGGGATCCTGGAGCAGTTCCTTGAACCGCTGCACGACCTCCCGGGCGTCGGCGGGCTTCGAGTCCGCCTGGTACGCGGCGAGTTCAAACGGAACCACGAGCCCCTCGACCTGCCGGTTCTGCTCCACGAACCGGCTCCAGACCTCCTCCTCCTCCACGGTGACGGACTGGCGGACGGATGTCAGAAGGCGCTGGATCGCGAGGAACTCGCGAACCGTCTGCTCGAACTGGGCGGCGGACAGCTGCATCTGCTTCAACATCTCGGCGTAGAATTCCCGGTCGAACCCCGCGACCGGCGCGCCGCTGCGCCCACGGTTCTGGGCCCGTTCGACCCGGCTCCGCACATGCTCACGGACATCCTCGTCGCTGACGACGATTCCGTTCCGGCGGCAGGCGCGGGTCAGCATGCAGACGTCCCAGGCAAGGCGTTCGGACAGGGTATCGAGGGCACGCCCGGCGGCGCGGCCCTGGTAGAGGAGCGAGGCGTCGCCCCATTCCAGAAGGCCGACCTGCAGCAGGTCCCACATGTACATGGAGATCATCGGGCCATCGAGGTAGGTGAGCCGCCACCGGGCTTCCAGGTCCTGGATCTCGTACGGGTCGACCTCTTCTCCGTAGACCGTCTGCGCCTGGTCCCGCGCGGACTGGCGCCCGATGTCTCCGATCTGCATGGTGATGCCGAAGGTGAGGGCGATCACGACCGTGAGGCCGATCCAGATTTTCCTCTCGTGCTTCCGGTACCACTTGCTCCGGATGAACCTGAACATGCTCATGGAAGAGACTCCGAAAGGAGCGGGCCGTCAAAAACGCGCCCTTTTACTTCAACTCCTCGGCGCGGGGCAAGTCTTTTATCGACTTCAGACCGAAGGTCTCGAGAAACCTGTCGGTCGTTCCGTAGAGCATCGGCGCCCCGGGCTTGTCCGAACGGCCGGTCATACGGACCAGGTCGCGATCCATCAGGGCCCGCAGGATCGGCCCCGACTGGACGCCGCGGATCGCCTCCACCTCGGCCCGCAGGATCGGCTGGCGGTAGGCGATGATGGCCAGCGTCTCCAGCGCGGCCGCGGTGAGGCGGTTCGACTCGCGCGCCGTATCCAGCTTTGCGATCCACTCCCCGTACTCGGGGCGGGTGGCCACCTGGAATCCCCCGGCGATTTCCTGCACCTGATAGGGACGCCCCTGGGCGTCGTACTCCGCGTTCAGGGCCTCGACGATGCCGCGGACCTCGGTCGGCGTTCCGCTCCCCATCACTTCGCGAATCTTCGAGGGCGCGAGCGGTTCCTCGCAGGCGAAGAGGAGCGCCTCGACGATCTGTTTCATTTCAGGCATGGACTGGCTCCCGTCCGGGCACGCCCCGCCTCCCGGCCATCATCCGATCCACTTCGCCGCGTCCTTCGCCCAGTAGGTCAGAATGGCGTCGGCCCCCGCACGCCGGATGGCGGTGAGCACCTCGAGGGCGCACCGTCGTTCATCGCACCACCCCCGCTCCGCGGCCGCCTTGATCATCGAGTACTCGCCGCTCACGTTGTAGGCGCAGAGCGGCAGATCGGTCCGCTCCCGAGCCGCCCGGATCACATCGAGATAGGCGAGCGCCGGCTTCACCATGACCAGGTCGGCGCCCTCTTCACGATCCGACTCGATCTCGCGCAGCGCCTCGCGGATGTTGGCCGGGTCCATCTGATAGCCGGAGCGGTCTCCAAACTTCGGAGGCGACTCCGCGGCGTCGCGGAACGGTCCGTAGAACCCGCTCGCGAACTTGGCGGCGTACGCGAGAACGGCCACATCGCCCCGGCCGTCGCGATCGAGGGCCTCGCGGATCGACCGCACCTGTCCGTCCATCATCGCGCTCGGGGCCACGCACTGGGCCCCGGCGGCCGCATAGGCGACAGCCGCCTGGGCGAGAACGGCCAGGGTGGCGTCGTTGTCCACCTCCGTCCGCGCCTTGTCGAGGATTCCGCAGTGCCCGTGATCGGTGTACTCGCAGCAGCAGACGTCGGCCATCACCACGAGCTCTGGAACGGCGACGCGAATCGCCCGGATCGCCTGCGGTACCCCCCCCTTGGGGTCGTACGCCCCGCTCCCGCGCGCATCCTTGACGGCGGGGATCCCGAACAGGATCACGGCCCGAATGCCGAGCCGGAACGCCTCGGCCGCCTCCCGGGCCGCCTCATCCACGCTGAACTGGAAGACCCCCGGCATCGAAGCCACGGGGCGACGCACCCGCTTCCCCGGCCGCACGAAGATCGGCCAGATGAAGTCGCCGGGAGCAAGCGTCGTCTCGCGGACGAGCGAACGCCACGCGGAGGATCGGCGGAGGCGGCGGAGACGGGTGAGGGGAAACGGCATGGGGGACGGGACTCCTATCTCTTCGGCGGGTCGGTCGGCGCCGCCATCGCCTCGTCCTTCGTGATCCGCCGGCAGACCACGTTCGAGTGGCCGACCTGCATGCGCAGGGCCGACCGGTCGTTCGGATCGAACCACCAGGTGGAGGCCGCCCCATCCCCATCCGTCACGTCGCAGCGGGAGGCCATCACCACCGCTCCCCCGAGGCGAACGGGGTCGGCCTTCTGAAACTCAAACTGCATGACCGTGCCCCGCCACTCGCGGAGCGGCATCGACCTGACGACGTACAGACGCGGAACGCCGGGATCGCACGTGAGGGCGAAGCAGTCCGGCCCTTCGCCGATCAGCGTCCCCGGGTCCACGGCGGCGGACCGCTTGAGGACCCCGTCCTTCGTCGCGATGGCCAGTTCGGCCCTTCCGCCCTCGCAGGTGGCGGAGATCTTGACCACCCGCTTGGTGGCATTCTCGATGGTGGTGTGCGTTTCCTCGGCCCCCTGCCGGCTGAAATCCGCGCTGGCGAGATAGGTGGACTCGATCTGGATGCGGCTTCCGTCGGGGCGGAGCGTCTCGCGTTTGGAACGGAGCACATAGCCGAGGTGTTCGCCGCGCTGCTCGATCGACAGCCTGCGCCAGGTGACGCCGATCCGCTTGCCGTCGAGCTCGACCGACATCCACTCCTCCCGGCACGCGGCGGGGTCGGGGGCGGTGGCCGAGGCGCACGTCTCGCGGAAGCGGGCGAACGCGGCGGCTTCCTCTTCGCTGAGGACGCGGGGCTCGAACTGGAACGAGCCGAGGGCGGCGTCGAACTGCGGCCGGGCGAGATCGAGATTCGCCCGCGGGGCGACGCCCTCGAGGGCGATATAGACGAAGTCGCTCGCCAGGATCAGGGTGTGGAACATCACGAGGCGCTGGCCGGTTCCGCTCTCGCAGCCGAAGGAGAGGAAGTGGGCCGCCCGCCCGCCGACGGTGCGGTCCTCCGAGGCCAGGAGTTCGAAGCGAGGGGCCGCGCGGCTCATGTGGTTCTTCAGCTCGCCGGCGAGGCGGTTGAGATCGAGCGGCCACCGGTCCTCGCGATACACCACTTCGAGCTGGGAGGCGACCGGCACGCCGTGATCGGTGAACGAGAGGACGCCGCTCCGGGCCTTCGGGGTCTGCGCCACCCAGCCGCGCGGGGCGCAGAGGGAGATTCCACGCGAAGAGACGTACGACCTGGATCCGAGAGCCGCGGGATCGAGGCCGCCCGGCTGCTGGGCAGACACCGAAACCGGACTGGGGAGGATCGCCGCCGTCAAGAGAAGGGCCGCAGACACCAGGGTGAGTTTCATCTCGAGAAGTACCTCTCGCTCGCCTTCACCAGACCCTCGACGGTCGAAGGACGGGCCAGGATCGCCGGCGGAAAACCAGAACGATCGGCGACCGCGGCGGTGATCGGCCCGATCACAGCCGTCGCGGAGCGGCCGGCCAGGGCCCGTGCGCGCCTCGCGCCCAGGATCGCCCGGAAGTGACGGACCGTCTCACCGCTCGCAAAGGTCAGCACGTCGATCCTCCGAAGTCCGCACAACCGCCGGATCGCCGCGGCCGACAGCCGGGCCCGCACCGTCCGGTAGGCCACGACCTCGGTGACCCGCGCCCCTCTCCGGCGGAGCGCGCACGCCAGGGCCGGCCCGGCCCGGTCTCCCCGCGGATGGAGAACGGTCCTTCCGGCGAGGTCCCCGGCCCGGAACGCCCGGGCGAGGTCCCGGGCGGTAAAACTCTCCGGCACCACCCCCACGCTCAGGCCCCGCTCCCGGCACTCCCGGGCGGTCCTCGATCCGACGGCGCCGATGCGGACGCGGCGGAGCGCCGCAATCGGAATCCGCAACTCCGCGAGACGCCGACCGAAGGCCTCCACTCCGTTCGAACTCGTAAAGACGATCCAGTCGAATCCCGCGGCCCCGAGGCAGGCCTCATCGAGGCGGCGCCGGGAGCGCGGCGGAACGATCCGGATCGAGGGAAACGCGACCACGCGCGCCCCGCGCTCCCTCAACAGCCGGGCCAGGGCGCCCCCCTGCCGGCGGCCCGAAGCCCTCGTCACGACGAACACCCGGCCGAGGAGCGGGAGACGGGAGGAGCGGCTCATATCCGGAACGGGGAGGGCGACGCCCGCGGCGGGATCGGTCTAGACATTCCCCTTCGCCTTGAACGAATTGAGCGCGGCGGTCTGGTCCGCATGGATGTCGAAGAGTTTGTCCAGCTTGGTGATCTTGAACACCTGCAGGATCGCGGGGCGGATCCCGCACATCTTCATCGTCCCCTTGCCCTCCATCACCTTTTTGTGGATCGCGACGAGCTTCCCGAGCACCGCGCTCGAGAGATACTCGACGTTTGTGAAATCAATCATCAACTTCAGCTTGAAGGAGGAGTCGGCGAGCTTGATGAGCTCCTCCGAAACCGCCTTGATGCTGGTCTCGTCGAGGATGCGCGAGTCGGCGAAGTAGACCGCCGTCACGTCTCCCACCGACTGCACGACGAGTCTGCTCTTGGCCTCAGG
>JACPTZ010000113.1:0-3303 GCA_016192525.1 Planctomycetota bacterium | reverse complement strand
CAGGCATGATTGCTCCTCCGCCGACGGACCATCAACAGGCGATTCCCCCGGTCGTAGTATTCCACGGCGTCTCCCGGCTCCGTCGCCATGGTCTGGTGAATGATGAAGACTCCGCGTCCGTGGTCGAGAAGCAGGGATTCCGGATCCTCCGGATCGGGCACCTGGCTCGGGTCGAAGCCCTCGCCCTCATCCTCGATCGCGGTGCCCCAGCGCCCGTCCTCGGCGAAGAGGCGGACGTGCACGCGCTTCTGACGGACCTCCTGGTTTCCATGCTTGATCGCGTTGACGAGCGCCTCGTCGAGACAGAGCGTGAGCAGCGTCTCGTCGTCGTTCTCGAGGAATCCGTGGGAGCGGAGCGTGTCCATGATGTCGTGGACCAGCTTCGCCTTGGCGGTGTAGTCGCTGGGGATCATGCGGTCGATCAGCGTCTTCCCGAAGGAAGGGGGGATCCCGGGGAGGAATTTCAGGTCGAGAGGCATCAGGCGAGCACCTTTACGATGATCATGGTGATGTCGTCACGCTGCTTGGCTTCGCCGCAGAAGGTGCGGACGTCCTCGATCACGGCATCGATGATCTGCTGGGCCGGCTTCTCCCGGTTCACGTGGATCACCGAGCGCATCCGCTCCTTCCCGTATTCGTCGTGCGCCTGGTCCATGGCCTCCCAGACGCCGTCCGTTCCGAAGATCAGGAGGTCGCCTTTCATGAGCGGAAGCGGCTCGGCGTCGGGGTAGTCGACGTCCGGCATGATTCCGATCGGGAACCCGGTGCTGTCGAGTTCGATGTACTTGTCCTCGCTGCCGCGGAAGACCAGCGGCCCGTCGTGGCCGGCGCTCGCGTATCGCAGTTCCTTCTTCTGCGTGTTGAGGGCGCCGAAGAAAAGAGTGATGAAGCGCCCCGCCTCCATGTCCCGCGCGGCGAGATTGTTGAGCTTGGTGAGCACCTCGTGCGGGTCGGAGTGCACCGTGGCGAGGGCGCGGAGCGACGCGCGGGCCGTGGCCATGAGCAGGGCGGGGCCGATGCCGTGGCCGGAGACGTCGCCGATCACGATGGCGAGACGACCGTCGGGCAGATCGACAAAGTCGAAGTAGTCCCCCCCGGTCTCGTCGCAGGCCTGGCTCCACCCGGCGATCTCGTATCCCTCGCGCACCGGCGCCTCCCGGGGGAGGAGGCCGCGCTGGATCTCTCCGGCGATCTCGAGCGACTGCTTGAGGCGCTGCTTCTCGAGGAAGTGCTGGACCAGCCGGGCGTTGTCGAGTGCGATGGCGACGTGGGAGCCGAGCGCCGTGATGAGACTCTCGTCGTAATCCGTGAAGATGCCGGCGTGTTTGTTGAGGACCTGGACCACGCCCACCAGCTTGTTCTCGTGCGCCACGAGCGGGGCGCAGAGGATGGTATCGGTCTTGTACCCGGTCTTCTTGTCGAAGGAGGGGTTGAAGCGGGCGTCGTTGTAGGCGTCGCGGATGTTGATGATCTTCTGGGTGAGGGCCACGTGGCCGGCGATCCCGCGGCCGATGGGGAAGCGGAATTCCTTGATCTCGGACTTCTGGGCGATGCGGGAGAAAAGCTCGTTGGTGCGCTCGTCGACGAGGAAGAGCGAGGAGCGGTCCGCGTCCATGACGCGGGTGGTCTCGGTGAGGATGAGCTGGAGCAGGCGGTCGAGGTCTTTCTCGGCGGTGAGGGCCCGGGAAACCTCGAGGATGGTCTCGAGGTCACGGAGCTTCCGCTCCTGGGTGACGACGTGGGGGGCGACGGGACTGGCGGCATCCACCGACATGTCCTCCGTGCGGCCGACGCTCCGGCCTCCAAACCCGCGATTTTCGCCCCGCCATGGGGGGGAGTCAAGCCTTTTCCGGAAGTCGGGCGCTTGGGACGGTTTTCGGCCGTTCGGCGGCAAGGCTTGACCGGGTGTCGAATGGGGCCGTAAGATGTTGGGCGCACAGGGGCGGATGCCGACCGGTCTTCGGATTGGACGGGGGCGGAAGAAGCGGCGTCTCGGAAGGGTGATGACTCGGAGACTTCAGTAGGGGCGGGGACCGACCGGTCATGGGAGGCGGGATGACCTCCGCCGCGCCGGAGTCTCTGTCCCGACGACCGTCCTTCCCGCAGTATCGAGGTCGGGACCCGCCCGCGCCCGCTCGGGACCCGCCCGGACCCAGGAGCCCGGATGCCCGCACAACTGCTCGACGGCCAGAAGATCGCGGCCGACCTCCTTCGGGACCTCAAGTCCGAAGCGGCCCATTGCACCACCGCCGGGATGAAACCCCATCTCGTCTCGCTCGCGGTCGGCCCCACCGCGGGGGCCAAGGCTTATGCGGCCCGGCAGGCGCAGGTGTGCTCCGAGCTCGGCGTCGGCTTCGAGGAACGGGTCCTCTCGGAGGTCACGACCGAGCGCGAACTCCACGCCGCACTCGACTCCCTCGGCAGGGACCCGAAGGTCACCGGCGTCCTGCTGGCGATGCCGCTCCCGCATCACATCGACCCACGTAGGGCCCAGTCGGCGGTCCCGGTGGAGAAGGACGTGGAGGGGGTACATCCCACCAACGTCGGGCGGCTCATGGTGGGAACGCAGTCGGCGGCCCCCTGCACGGCGCTGGCGGTGATGGAGTTACTGAAGGCGACGGGCGAATCTCTGCGCGGCCGCGAGGTGGTGGTGATCAACCACAGTGAGATCGTCGGGAAGCCGCTGGCGCTGCTCCTCCTCCAGTCGGTAAACGCCTCCCCGACGGTGCATGTCTGTCACGTGGCGACGCGGGACACCTTCGCGCACGTCCAACGGGCGGACATCGTGGTGGTGGCGGTGGGCAAGCCCGGCTTCCTGCACGGAGAGCACATCCGACCGGGGGCCATCGTGATCGATGTCGGGATCAACCGGGTCCCTGTGACCGATGCGAAGGGGATTCCGGCGAAGGACAGGCAGGGCCGGGTGAAGACGCATCTCGTGGGGGACTGCGCTTACGAGGAGGTGCGTGAGTCAGCGTCGTGGATCACCCCTGTTCCCGGCGGCGTCGGGCCGGTGACGGTGGCGATGCTGATGCGGAACCTGGTCCTGTGCACGAAGGGAATGCTGGAGGGGGCAGGGACGTGGAAGGGTGGCCGCTGAAGATCAGCCCTTGGAAGTGCCTCCTGCTGGTGGGGGCGCTATCGCTCGCGCTAAACCTGTTCAGCGTCGGGTACGTCTGGCTCGCTCCAGAGGATGAGGTCCTGGGTTACGGGAGCCTTCTCAACTTCGTCCTGTTCGGTTGCTGTCTGGCGGTCCCAGTCCTGCTTGTACTCGCCGTCATTTCCGTGTTCCAGAAGTTTCTT
>JACPTZ010000073.1 GCA_016192525.1 Planctomycetota bacterium | reverse complement strand
CACGGTGTTGCGGTCCGGCCCTTCGACTCGCCGGCCGGACGGAGGCCGGCTCGCTCAGGGCGGACGGTTTTCCGGGGAGACGCACCTCCCGTTCGTGAATAATCCGGGCTAGTGATCCGTCAACGCCTATTCCGCGAGTTACTTGTTGTTGTTCCCTCCCCCCGACCTGTCCTCCGTAGCCCGAAGAGCGAAGGAGGAAGGGGGAGGGTAGGGAGGGGGGAGCGCGCCAGCACGCGGAAAGGCTGCGCCCCTCCCCCTACCCCCTCCCCTACGGGGAGGGGGAAACAACAACGGCGAACCACCCGCACGATTAGAGTCGACGGATCACTCGCAGGGCTTGCCTCACAGGCGGCGCATTCGCGCCGCACTCCATCGCCTTGAAGCGCGCCGCGTCCCACCCGCCTAAACCTCGAACGTCCCCCCGGCGGCGCGGGGAGGCGGACCCGGTTCCTCCTCCGGCTCGATCGCCTCGGTCCCGCCGCACTCGATGCACTCGCAGAGGTCGCGAAGCCGCTGAAAGGTGTAGATGCCGGACGAGTGGCCGTCGCTCCATTTGAAGGCGAGCGCATAGCGGCCCACCGACGAGACCTCGATCGGGTGGACGAGTTCCGGCACGCTCTTCGGATCGAGCCGCGGCTCGCGCGTCCACTCGTCGATGCACGCCGCACACGGACATTCGAGCCGGAGCCGCCTGTAGCCGATGCGGCTCCGGTGTCCGTCGTCCCACTTCAGGTCGAGATGCACCCCGCTCTTCGCGGCCCCCACCTTCTGCGGGCGGCGGGTGGTCTCCGACCCGAGCAGATTCGCCAGCCCGATCTCCGCGACGAGGCGACGGGCCACCTCGCGGTAGGCGGTCGCCGCCGGGCCGTCCGCGTTGCGCAGGACGGTCGGCAGGCCCTCATCGCCGGCCTGGACAATGGCTCCGTCGATGGGGATTTCTCCCAGAAAGGGAATCCCCCGCTCGCCGCAGATCTTCCGCGCCCCGCCGTGGCGGAAGATGTCGGATCGTTCTCCGCAGTGCGGACAGACGAAGGTGCTCATGTTCTCGACGATCCCCACGATCGGGACGTGAACGTCCTGGAACATCTTCAGTCCCTTCATCGCGATGTGGAGGGCGACGTCCTGCGGGGTCGAGACGATCACGGCGCCGGCGAGCGGGACCGACTGGGTGATGGTGAGCTGGACATCGCCCGTTCCCGGCGGAAGATCGAGGAGCAGGTAGTCGAGCGCGCCCCACTCGACGGCGCCCAGGAACTGCTGGATGAGCTTCGTCGCCATCGGTCCCCGCCAGATGACGGGAGTCTCGCGCGAGGCCAGGAGACCCATGGACATCACCGATATTCCGTGCTTCCCGATCGGGGGGAGTCGTCCCCCGGGATTCACTTCGGGACGCTCCGTCACGCCGAGCATGCCGGGGATGCTCGGGCCGTACACGTCGGCGTCGAGCAGGCCTACCCGCGCCCCCATCGACGACAGCGCGAGCGCGAGGTTGGCCGAGGTGGTTGACTTTCCAACCCCGCCCTTTCCGCTGGCGATCGCGACGATGTTCCGGACTTCGGGGACCATTTCGCCCGCCGGGCCGGGGCGGGAGGAGATGTCGGTGGAGACCTCCACCTCGACGGCGTCCACCCCCGGGAGCGTCCGCACCTTCGCCGCGCACTCCTGCCGCAGCTGGTCCTTGAGACTGAGGGTGGGGTAGGGGAGCGTGATCCGGATCCGCACGGCGGGTCCCCGCACCTCCACGGCCTTCACGAATTTCAGTGAGACGATGTCCCGCCGCAGATCGGGTTCATGGACGGTGCGCAGGGCCTCGAGGATGACCTTCTCCGCGGGCGGTCCGCCGGGGGTGGGCATGATGGGATCCTTGTTCGGGGGGACGCTCGAGCTGGCGCCGGCGAATCCGATTGTAGTCCCCAACGGGGGGATCGTGCAAGGGACGCGAGACGTGGGCCCGCCCCGCGCGGCGCGCGGAAAACCTTGATGAAGGGGGGGGACGGCGGCTAAGATGCACCGATTCCCGCAGGGGAATTCAGCCGCCGGTGCCCCCATCGTCTAGCGGCCCAGGATGCAAGATTCTCAGTCTTGAGACCGGGGTTCAAATCCCCGTGGGGGTACCAACCTTCCTCGATAGTCTCCAACTCCCAGCGGAACGGTGTACAGCTCCACCTCGACCTCACCCCTCTCCGGGTAGGCCGTCAGGCGCTTCACGAACGGCGCCAAGATGCGCCGCTTCTCCGTCGGGTCGGCAGCGTCGAAGTTCTTCTCGAAGTTCGCCAGCAAGCCCCATAGCTCTTCTACGGCCCCTTCGAGATCCGATCCTGAGATCCCCGCACCCGTCAGTCTGGTCAGTTCGTCGTCGATTGCTTTGATCTCCTGTCGGACGCGGGTCAGCTCGTCGTCAATGAACTGCTTGTTCGCCTCCGAAATGCCGGTGAGGATCGCCCTCGCCTTATGGTTGGCCTCAGCACGCCGCTTGATCAAGCCCTCGCGCCGCCCCACATCAACTCCTGCGTTGTAGATCTCCTTCAGCACGCCCCGAATCTCGGCCTTCCAGCCCTCCTCCGTGGTCGAACGAAGGAGATTCTCGCGCACGCGATTGATGATAGGGTCTTCCACATCCTCGCGGTGAATGCGGAATTGCGGGCAGGCCTCTGGACCACCGTCGAAGAACCCCCCACAGGCGTAGCTGTAGCTCCGCCGCCTCGTCACCTCACCGGTAAGCGGGTCTTTCACCTTCCAGCAGTAAGGGCGTGTTCCGTAGTTCCGGCCGCACCTTCCGCAGACGAGATGTCCGGCCAGCAAGGCCGTGAGACAGGAGCCGCGAGGGTTTTGCCCGGGTGGCTCGTTTGCGACGCCTCCTCGGGTCTTGCGAACGTGCTCCAGCCGCAGGTCCACGAGGCGTAAGACGCTTTCCGAGATCGGCGTCTCGTAGGCATCCGCCTTCGTGATCCAGTCGTCCATGGAATTCTGACGTCCTTTGCCCCGCTCCCAGTCCTCCGGCTCGATCAAGGTCCGGTCGTTGCCGGCACTATCCGGTCGATTCGCGATGCGGAAGACCTTGGCCGAGGTGGTGCGGTTGAACGCGGAACTGCCTCGGTACGCGGGGTTCTTCATGATGCTCCGAATCGTTTGCCATCCCCACTTGCCACCTCTCATTGAGGGAATCCCACGCCTGTTCAGTTCGCGGGCAATTCGCTTGAATCCGAATCCGTCAACGCCGTACCAACTGAAAATCTGACGGATGATGGCGAGCCTCTCAGGGGAGGAGGGAACGAGCACGACCTCATCGATCTTCTGCTTCATCGGTGGACCTGTGATGGTCCGTACGTGGCCGTCAAGACTGATGATCTCCCAAACTGCAGCATGTCTCTTCCCACGCGGCCCCAATCGGACCAACCGATGCACTTCCACAGGTCTGCCTTGGGGATCGACGATCTGGTGGTCGAAGCCGTAGGGTGGGAAGCCCCCGACACAGCGCCCCTTCCTGGCCCTAGCCAGTTGACCGCGGATAGCGCCCAAGGCAATCGTGCGCGGCCTCTCGCCAGCACCAATCTCCTTGATCAACCGAACGATGACCTGATCAACCCTATTTTCATTGCTCGCCGTCTCGTCCTGCTTGAAGTAGTAGAACTTGTGCGCATCGCGCGCCAGCGTAAAGTAGTAGCCGTAAGTATTTGGGTCTTGGAACCGTCCGAATCTGGACAAGTCATAGCACAGTACGAAATCGAAATCGGCTCTGGGGTGAATCCTCTTCATCAGGGCAGCCATCCCGGGACGTCGGTCCTCCCGAAATGTTCCCGAGATCCCGTCGTCGATGAGCCACTCGATGATCCGCACCCCCACCAAGGATGCCCAATGGACGAGGGCATCACGCTGCTGGTCGAGGCTTGCGGCTTGCTCGTCCTTCGACCAGCGGAGGTAGGCAATCGCTTTCCGTCCCCTGAGATCGGTCATGACTTTGGCCAACCCCCTACGAGGTAACGTCGGACCACGGCGCGGACGTAGCAGCTGCGCGCGGCATCAATCGCCACGGCGTCGACCGCATCGACGAAGGACACTTTCACGTCGATCCTTGGTCTTGATCGTTTCCGTCCTGAGCGGCGGCTCGTACTCGGCGGACAGTCAGTCGCTCGTGCCTCTCGCAGGTTCGCAGTCGTGCGAACGCCTTCTTGCCGTGCGAGGGGTTCGTCCGGCCACGGAGCGAGAGCAGCTCCATCGGGCGCCATGAGAGTGGTGCTTCGGGTGCAGCCCAGATTCGCTTGGGCTGGTTGCTCCCTGCGGCGGCTCGGTTCCCTGGAGGAGGATCTTCGGGAACGTCCTCGCTTTTCGCCGCCGACCCGGCACACGCAACGCCTCGCCGGATGCGCGTCGCGTCACCCTCATTACCTGCACAACCTCGCCGTGCAGCCTTGGCAGAACAAAAGCCGTATCACCCATGCTCGTGAACAACGCCCGAGTTCGGATTCGCCCAGCGCTGGAAGTGCATTCCCCGCGCGAGGTCTCGGAATCTGCCGCCTGCAATGATCGGGTGCACTCCGCCAAGGCCGCCTCTCTCAGTCATCTGAGTCTTCGTCGCCGACCCTTTTCTTGGCGCGGCGATCCGCGCTCGACGCGGATGGTCGTTCGTGGACTGTGGATCAGAAACAGCGGCCCCAATACGTCTCCACCCGTGAACGGTAGGGCACGATCACCCCCGCTCGCCTCGCGCATGAGTCGACCTGCAGCCTCCGGAAGGGTCTCCGCGGCCTCGGCCTCCAGCGATCGCAGGTCACCACAGCGCTGCTTGAGCCGTCCTTCAAGATCTTCGCGCTCGTCAGATTTCATTTCCCGGCCCCGCAGGTCGAGTTCCATCTGGATCGACCTGATCTCGTCGCTCACCGAGGCGGCTCCTCGGCAAAGATCCAGCCAACCGAGAATGCTCGTTACTGCGACGCCTGTGCCCCGCAACCGCTCGACCCAGACGAAGAAATCCACGAACTCAGCCACGCCAGAGGCATCCACGAATGACGCCATGCTTGCATGCGCGAACGGCCTCCCGATCGACCACGAACGGCTCCAAGGCTGTCCGCAATCCGTGAAACGGACGATGACCGAACGGATGGATTCGGGCGAACTCTGGCCAACCCGTTTGTGAACCAACGTGACCAAGTCCTCCAGAGTCTCGCGAACTCGGAATCCGCGAGTCACCCAAGGCGGATCTCCGCTCGGCGACTCGGCGCTGACCCCGGCAAGGGTACCTCCCGTTTCGATCGTCGACAGGGCGGCCTTGATATTGTCGAGGACGCTGCGGTCGAACAGGCACTTGATGCCCGCTCCGCGTCCGAGGTAGACACGCTGCACTGGGCGCGGAAGTATCCGCCGGCGCATCCAGTCTCGGAAGCGTGCCCTCGTCAAACCGCTCTTCGCCAGGACCTGTTCCGTATCCAGGAGGGTCGCGTTCGTCATGCCCGAATATTACTACACGTTGCAGTGCAATGTCAAGCAGTTTTCTGAAAGAAAATGCGGAGGCCGCGGCATGGGCAAGGCGGGCGTGATGGACGAACTACTGTCGCTGTCGTGCCCATCGCCTGTCCAGACACTCCCAGCACCGGATACTAACTTGATCAGGCTCGCCTTCCCATTCCTCCAAGTTGGCTCGCGAAGTCCCACGCCGCGCACTGCGCGACCGCAGACATCACTCGATCGGGATGGGGAGTTCTTCGGACTGCCGCACGGATGCAGCCACGGTTCGCCTGCTGCCACTACTGGGCAGGATTTCACTTGACAAGGTCAGCATGCGCCGGCATACTAGCCGGCTAAACAAGAACGAGTGTCCTGGGGAGCGCAACGATCAGATGGCCATTGAGCCGCCTATGTCTGCGGATCGTGTGCTCGACCGACTCGGCTTCCGCGCCGGCGAGCGCGGGACACACACCTGCCGCACCATCATGCTGGAGGATCTCGCCCGACTCCTCGGAACTCTTCCACAGGACGCTCCACGAGAGGACTACGTCCGCAGCATCGTCGAGGACAACCTGCTCGGCAAGCAGACCACCTCCACGCGTGTCCTCACCGCCCAGCGGCTGAGCGAACTGTACGCGCTCGACCCCGCCATCCCGCTGTTCCGAACGCTACGAAGGGTGTGGGCCCTCGACGAGGATGGCCGGCCGCTCCTGGCGATGCTCTGCGCCCTCGCCCGCGATCCCCTTCTCCGCGCGACGGCAGATTCAGTCCTCGACACGCCGCCGGGGGAAGATCTGTCGCGCCAGCGCGTCAAGGACGCAGTGCGTGACGAGGTCGGCAGCAGGCTCAACGAGAGCAGCCTCGACAAGACGGTCCGTAACACCGCTTCGTCCTGGACGCAGTCGAGACATCTGACGGGGAGGTCGCGAAAGATTCGTCGGCGCGTATCCGCGACGCCGGGCGCCGCCGCGTATGCCCTGTTTCTCGGATACCTGCAGGGTCATCGAAGTCAGAGACTTTTCCAGACGCCTTGGACGAAGGCGCTGGACGCCACGGCCCGCGATCTGATGGCCCTCGCGGCGGAAGCGAAGCGCCTCGGGTTCCTGGACATGAAGATTGGCGCCGACGCGGTCGAAGTCCGATTCCCTTCTTTCCTCACGGCCCAGGAGGACCTGTCAATCCATGGGACAGATTGAAGAACTGGCCGAAGAGTACGATCGACATATCTCCGCCCCCTGGGTCCGCAATCTCGCTGGGGCGCAGAAGGTCATCTTCGTCGTCTACGACAAGGCCGACGAACGCCGACTCCGGGCAAAGAAGGAGGCCTTCCAGAACGCCACGCGCCAGAGCCGACACGACTGGCGGGAATTCGACTTCACCGACATCTTCCCAAAGTGGATGGCATCGGACGAATACCGGGAGTCTTATTTCGAGGTCCCGGAAGACCTCGCCATCAAGGCTTCCCCGGGCAGTGAAAATGCCGAGTTCACCCTCTTCGCCTCGGAGTGCCTCCGAAAGGCCCTCACCGAGGAGGGCGTGGACGAGAACACCGTCGTCGGGGCGTTCGGCGCCGGCTCTCTGCTCGGTGTGACCCGCCTCTCCCACGTGCTGAAAAAGGTGGAAGCAGACATCCGCGGTCGCCTCGTTGTGTTCTTCCCCGGAACCTACGATCAGAACCAGTACCGACTGTTGGACGCCCGCGACGGGTGGAACTACCTGGCCGTGCCCATCACGCTTCATCACGGGGGGATCGATCGATGAAGAACCGGGAACTCTTCCAACGCGACCCGACCGCCGAGAAGCTCCTCAATGACGGACAGGCCCGCATCGAGGACTCGCTCAGCGATCGCGAACGCAGGACCCTCCGCTGGGAACTCGCCAACTTCACGTGCGAGGGCCAGTACGCGGACGGGTTCCTCCGGATCCTGCACTCCTACTTGAAGAACCTCGGCAGCACGAGCCAACCCGCCGCCTGGGTCAGCGGTTTCTTCGGGAGTGGAAAGTCCCACCTTCTGAAGATGATCCACCACCTCTGGGTCAACACCGAACTGGATGACGGCGCCACAGCCCGCAGCATCGTCCCCCACCTCCCTCAGGAGGTCGAGGCCGCGCTCAAGGAACTCGACACGCAGGGGCGGCGCCTCGGCGGCATCCACGCCGCCTCCGGCACGCTCCCCGCCGGCGGCAGCGGCAGCGTTCGCCTGACAGTACTTGGGATCGTGTTCCGCTCCCGCGACTTTCCGGAGGTGTATCCCCAGGCCAAGTTCTGTCTCTTTCTGCGCAGCAACGGCTTCCTGGATCGGGTCAGGACCGCGGTCGAGAAGAGCGGCAAGACCTGGTTCAAGGAACTGAACAACCTCTACGTGAGTCCCGTGCTCCACAACGCCATGGTGTCCGTGGACGCGGGCTACCGCGATCGCTCCGCGGTCCGCGAACTCCTCAGGAAGCAGTTTCCGCCCTGCGACGACATCCCGACCGCGGAGTTCATCCGCACAATCCGTGAAGTCCTCGGCGTCGATGGCAAGATTCCGTGTACCGCCCTCCTTCTGGACGAAGTACAGTTGTTCATCGGCGACAGCTCCGACCGCTCAAGCCAGGTCAGCGAGGTCGCGGAGGCGCTCTGCAAGCAGTTGGACAGCCGAGTCCTGCTCGTCGGCGCCGGCCAGACAGCGCTCTCGGGAACAACATCGCACCTTCAGAGACTCCGTGATCGCTTCGTTCTCCCGGTTGAACTCTCGGACACTGATGTGGAGACCGTCACGCGCCGCGTCCTGCTGGCGAAGCGCCCCGACCGGATCGACGCCATCCGGAAGAGCCTCGATCTCCACTCCGGCGAGATCGACCGGCAGCTTCGAGGTTCCGCCATCGGACCCCGCTCCGAAGATCACGCCAGTCTCTTGGAGGACTATCCGCTTCTTCCGGTTCGGCGTCGCTTCTGGGAGCGCGTCCTCCGCGCCGTCGATACCGCTGGGACGGCCAGCCAGCTTCGGAGCCAATTGAAGATCCTGCACGAGGCCCTTCTGTCCATTGCAGACGCCCCGGTCGGCACGGTAGTCCCCGCCGATTTCATGTTCGACCAGCTTCAACCGAACCTCCTGCAGCAAGGCGTATTGCTGCGCCAAATCGACGAGACCATCCGAGGCTTCGATCGCGACAAGGGTGACGGTCGCCTTTCGAGACGCCTCTGCGGATTGATCTTCCTGATCCGCAGGCTCCACCGTGAGGACGGCATCCGAGCAACCCCCGAAATGCTCGCCGACCTCCTCGTGAGCGATCTCGGCTCCGAGGGCGCGACGCTCCGAAAAGACGTTCCTCGCGTGCTCCAGAGTCTGGCTGAGAAGGGCATCCTGTTGAACGTCGACGGCGAGTATTCGCTCCTGACCCGCGAATCCGCGGAGTGGGACAAGGAGTTTCGCAACCGTCAGGCCCGCCTCAACAACAGCGAGGTGGAAATCCATGGTCGCCGCGACACCCTTCTCCGGAACGAAGTCCAGGAGTCGCTCCGGGCGATCAAACTCCAGCAGGGCGCCAGCAAGGAGCCCCGACGACTGATGCTCCACTTCGGAGACGAGCCTCCCGCTCCCGGCGGACAGGACATCCCTGTGTGGGTCCGCGACGGTTGGGGTACCACCGAGAAGGCGGTTCTGGAAGAGGCCCGGCGGGCCGGACCCGAGGGCGCTTCGATCTTCGTCTTCATCCCCAAGGTCGATTCGGACGATCTCCGCAGACGGATCATCGATCACGAGGCGGCAAGCTCGACGATCGATTTCAAGGGCGCTCCGGCCACTACGGAAGGACGCGAGGCCCACGATGCGATGAAGACCCGGATGGGCGTGGCGGCCGCCATCCGCGAACAGATCGTGCGAGACATCATCGCGGGAGCGAAGGTCCTCAAGGGCGGTGGCGCGGAACTCTTCGGCCTCACCTTCGACGTCAAGGTCCGCGAAGCGGCGGAACATGCCCTCGAACGGATGTTCCCGAGGTTCAAGGAGGGGGATCATCGACAATGGTCGGTGGCGATCGAGCGCGCCAGACGTGGGGACGATTCCCCCCTGCAGGCCGTCGATTGGCCCGGGGCGTCGGACCAGCACCCTGTCAGCAAGGAAATCCTCCGCGAGATCGGCGCCGGCAAGGAAGGACGCGCACTGCGCCGCCATTTCGGCGACGCGCCGTTCGGTTGGCCGCAGGATGCCATCGACGCCGCCCTCATCGTCCTCCACGCCGGAGGCCACGTCCAGGTGCGATACAAGGGCGCCGCGCTTCCTCCCGGGCAACTCGACCACAACAAGATCGCCGTCTCCGAATTCCGGACCGAGACCGTGACGCTCTCCGTCCAGGACAAGATCAAGATACGGGGACTGTTCCAGGAAGCCGGCGTCGCGTCGCGCCCCAGCGACGACCTCGTGGCGAAGGCGCCCGACTTTCTGCTGAGTCTCTCGGAACTCGCAACTCGCGCCGGCGGGGAACCACCTCTGCCGGAACGACCCAAGCCACCCTGGCTGGAGGAACTCCGCTCGCTCGTGGGAAACGAGCAACTGGCACACCTCGCGCAGATCGGAGACAAAGTCAGGACCGACCTCACCGGCTGGAAGGCGGCGGGGGAACTGGCCGCCGGCTGCCTCCCGCTGTGGTCGCGACTGGACGCCCTCCTTCGTCATGCCCACGCCGTGCCCGCGGCCGGCGACCTCCTGGCTCAGGCCGAGGCGATCCATTCGGGGCGTCTCCTGCTGGACTCGGCCGATCGGGTGACGCCGATTCTCAAGAAACTGACGGATCTCATGCGCGGCGCCGTGAGCGATGCCCATGGCCGATATGAGCGCGCCTGGAAATCCCAGATGAAGCGGCTTGAGGAGAACGACGCGTGGAAGCGAATCGGAGAGCCCCAGCGCCAGGCGATCCTCGCCGAGGCGGGGGTCGCCTTGGTCCCTCCGCCGGCCATCGGTTCCGACGGAGAACTGGTCGTCTCGCTCGACGCCGTTCCCCTCCCCTCGTGGGCCGAGAAGACCGACGCCCTCTCCCAGCGCTGCGCCACGGCGGCCCTACTGAAGGACGGCCCGATCGTGATCGGGTGAATGGCGTGCCCGGGCTGGCCCCTCAGTGCCGCCCGATCTGGTTGACTCCCGGGCCAACGGATGTCATGATTATGTGTGCAAGACGCCGCGACAGCCGATATACTGACCAGTCGTCTCAAATGCTCCCCGCCCTTCGTCCCCCTCGTGGGGCGAACTGGCGGGGTTTTTTTATGCCCTGAGGTTGCATGCCTCCCCAACGGCTCGCCCTGTACATCGACTACCAGAACTGTTACGAGGGCGCTCGCAACGCCTTCTTCGACAAAATCGCTCCCTCCGTCCTCGGCCAGTTCGATCCGCTGAAATTAGGCTCTCTGATTGCCGCCCGCCTCCCACAGCCCCGCTACGCTCCCCAGGATCCTCGCACCCTGATCGAGGTGCGAGTCTACATCGGCCGACCCGATCCACGGAGGCAACCCAAGACTCACGCGGCCCACATGCGACAGTGCGCCCGTTGGGAGAAGGCCGGCATTCGGGTTGCCCCTCGCATGCTCCGCTATCCGCGGGATTGGCCGAAAACGCGGGCCCAGCAGAAGGGCGTGGATGTCGGCCTGGCCATCGACTTCATCGCCGGCGCCATGGACAACGTGTACGATGTCGGAGTCATCGCCTCGACAGACACCGACCTCAAGCCTCCTCTCGAATTCGTCATGCGGCGGTTTGGATCCACGAAGTGGGCTGAAGTCGCATCGTGGCACAGCGATTTGAGCCGTCCCAGACTGTCCTTGGCCGATGCTCCGCTATGGTGTCACTTCCTGGCCAAGAAGGACTTCGACGCGGTGGCTGATCCGAAGGACTACAACGTCGTGTCATGATCCAGGACGAGGACTCGCGGATGGCCGCGCTCGCGTCGGATCTGAGAAAGTTCCTGGAACGAACCGTCGTCGCCGCCCGCGAGATCGCCGAGGCCGGCGCGGGTGAGGCGCTTCGCGCGATCGCGGTGCATGAGGCCGAGCCGCACTCCGGCATGAGCCCGGAGCACCGGTCGTTGCGCAATCGGCTTCGCGCCCACGCCAAGCAACTCGGCGACCCCCGCGACAGCCGTCGCGGAACCCAGGAGATCCGCCATCTCTCCCACGAGTGCGCCTACGAATACTGGCACCGGATGCTGTTTGCCCGGTGCCTCGCGGAGAACGGCCTGCTGATCGAGCCCGAACACCACGTCCCCGTGAGCATCGAGGAGTGCCGCGACGTGGCGCGCGAACAGGGCATTGACCCGTGGGAACTCGCCAGCCGATTCGCGCAACGGATGCTCCCCGAGATCTTTCGTCCCGACGATCCCGTCCTCCGCGTCCCGTTCTCCCCCGAACATCGGGGCAAGCTGGAGGCCCTGCTGGAGGGCCTCCCGGAGGCCGTGTTCGAGGCCGACGACGCCCTCGGCTGGGTCTACCAGTTCTGGCAGGCGAGGGAAAAGGAGGCGGTGAACCGCTCCGGCGTGAAGATCGGCGCCGACGAGATCGCGCCCGTCACCCAGCTCTTCACCGAGCACTACATGGTGCTCTTCCTCCTCCATAACACCGTCGGCGCATGGCACGCCGGGAAGGTGCTCGCGGCGAGGCCGGACCTCGCGAAGTCGGCCGCCTCCGAGGACGAACTGCGAGAGGCTTGCGCGATCCCCGGCTACGAGTGGGAATACCTGCGGTTCGTGCGGGAGGAAGGAGGCAAAGGGCCATGGCGCCCGGCGGCCGGGACGTTCGAGGGATGGCCGAAGAGCGCGAAGGAGATCGCCGTCCTCGACCCCTGCTGCGGCTCGGGTCACTTCCTCGTCGCCGCCCTCGAATGCCTCGTCCGGTTGCGCATGTACGAGGAGGGGCTGTCGCGCGAGGAGGCGACACGGGCGGTCCTCGCTGAGGGTCTCCACGGTCTGGAGATCGACGCCCGCTGCACGCAGATCGCGGCCTTCGCCGTCGCGTTCTCGGCGTGGAAATCGGTCGGTCGCATTCTCCCGCTCCCGTCGCTGAAGGTCGCCTGCTCGGGCCTGTCCGTCGGCGTCGAGAAGGAGGAATGGGTCCGGCTGGGCGGGAAGGATTCCCGTCTGCGGGCGGGGATGGGACGGCTCCACGATCTGTTCGGACAAGGGCCGATCCTGGGATCGCTCATCGATCCGAGACAGGTCGCCGACGGGGATGTCTTCGAGGCCGGATTCGGAGATCTGGCGCCTCTCCTCCACAAGGTGCTCAAGAGCGACACGGTACGGAGGGACGCCGCGGCGAACGAGGCCGTCGTGACGGCGCAGGGGATGGCCAACGCCGCGGCATTGCTGGCGCGCCACTACACGCTGATCCTCACGAATGTCCCGTATCTTGCCCGCGGCAAGCAGGACAAGCCGCTCAAGGGGCACATCGAGGCCCACTTCGCCGAAGGCAAGCCCGATCTCGCCACCGCGTTCGTCCTCCGGTGCCTGGAACTCTGCGGCGCGGGCGGGACCGCCGCCCTCGTCACACCGCAGAACTGGCTGTTCCTCACCAGCTACACCAAACTGCGCGAGTCGCTGCTCAAGGAGCGGACGTGGAACTTCGTCGCGAGACTGGGTGCAAACGCATTCCGAGACATGAACTGGTGGGCCGCCACGACCACGCTTGTTGGCCTGACGGGCGCCGTTCCACACGGGTTGCACTCAATGGTTGGAATCGATGTCTCGGCATCGAAGGACCAAGATGTGAAAGCTTCGATGCTCCGTGGTGAGACGCTGGCTGAAATCGCGGTCGTCCCGCAGGCGAGCCAGCTAGATACTCCGGACGCTCGTCTCCTTCTAACAACCTTGCCGAGTTTCCCTTTGCTTGGAGAATGTGCAGTCTCGCTCCAGGGGATTTCGCCAGCTGACGTCGGCCATTTTGGACGGTTCTTTTGGGAGATTCGGGACTTCACAGAATGGAAGTTCTGGCAGGGCACGGTAGACGAGACCATTCCATATGGTGGGCGCGAACTCGTCCTGTGGTGGGGGAACGACCTCATGATCGCCGTAGACGCTGGAAGCGCCTTTGTGAGAGGAGAGGAGGCGTGGGGCAGGACGGGCGTCGTTGTCCGTCAGATGAGACACATGCCAAGCACGCTCTATACTGGTGAAGTCTTCGACACGAACTGTGCAGTGGTCCTCCCTCATGAACGCTCGATGACGCTGGCGATCTGGGCCTTTTGTTCCTCGGACGATTATCGAGGGACGATTCGCGAGTTGGACCAGAAGACAAATGTCACCAATGCAACCTTGGTCAAGGTCCCCTTCGACCTCGCCCACTGGCAGAAGATTGCGGCGGAGAAATACCCGAACGGGCTGCCGGAGCCGGAGAGCGACGACCCGACGCAGTGGCTCTTCCACGGCCACCCGGCGCGGTCCACGGCCCCGCTCCAGGTCGCCGTCGCCCGACTCCTCGGCTATCGCTGGCCGCCGGAACTCGACCCGAAGATGCGCCTCGCCGCCGAGGCGCGAGCGCTGGTGAAGAGGTGCGACGACCTTCTCGGGTTCGCGGACGCCGACGGCATCGTCTGTCTCGCGGCCGTCCAGCGTGAAGAGCCCGCCGCCGACCGGCTCCGCGCGCTCCTCGCCGCCGCGTTCGGGACGGACTGGTCGCCGGCCAAGGAGCGCGAACTCGTCTCCGCCACCGGCGCCGAGGCGGAGTCGCTCGCCGACTGGCTCCGCGACGACTTCTTCGCCCAGCACTGCGCCCTGTTCCATCATCGCCCGTTCGTCTGGCACCTCTGGGACGGTCGCAAGGACGGGTTCCATGCGTTCGTGAACTACCACCGTCTGGCGGAGGGGGGCGGCAAGGGGCACAAGCTCCTCCAATCGCTCGCCTACTCGTATCTCGGGGACTGGATCGCGCGTCAGAAGTCGGCCGTGAAGCGCGGAGATGAAGGGGCCGACGCCCGTCTCGCGGCCGCGTTGGAGTTGCAGGGCGAACTGGAGAAGGTCCTCGCCGGCGAGCCTCCGTACGACCTCTTCGTCCGCTGGAAGCCGCTCTCCCGGCAACCGATCGGCTGGGCGCCGGACATCAACGACGGCGTGCGCATGAACATCCGACCGTTCATGTCCGCCGCGCTCTCCCGCGGCCGCTCCGGCGCCGGCGTCCTGCGATGGAAGCCCAACATCAAGTGGGACAAGGATCGCGGGGTCGAACCGTCGCGTCCGAAGGACGACTATCCCTGGTTCTGGGGCTGGGACGGCAAGGCTGTAGACTGGAAGGGCGGACGGGGGTTCACGGGCGACCGGCAGAATGCCTGTCACTACACGAATGCCGTGAAGCAGGCGGCGCGAGAGGGGAAAGGCGCCCACAAATGAGGCACTACCGGGTTTCATGTGGGTTGGGGATGCGGTCTGCGCAACGCCACTGTCATTGGACAGGCGTTGTTAGATCGCCCAGCCGCGGAGCGGCGACAGATTTCAGCCCACGGCGCAAGCCGTGGGTTCGACCACGGCATGTCAGTGCAAGCCCCGGAGGGGCGAAAGAAGACCGGCCCCATGATGGAGAGTGTGGATCGCACACACTCCCACGATGCGGCCTTCTGTCGCCCCCTTCGGGGGCTGGCCCTTTCTGTCCCGTCAATACCCACGGCTTGCGCCGTGGGCTGGACTCTAGCGCCCCCTTCGGGGGCTCACGACGCACAAGCCTTGATCTCCACCCACACGAGACCCGGAAGACCCACGCATGAAATCCTTCGAGCATGGGTACGTGCAGGACACGCTCGTCTCCCACTCGCTTCTCAAGGCGATCCACGCCTTGGGGAGATTTCAGGGCCGCCAGGCGCTGTACCTGGAACAGTTTCCCGAGGTACTGGAGACGCTTCGGCGGGTCGCGATGGTGCAGAGCGCCGAGTCATCCAACCGCATCGAGGGGATCACCGTCTCCCCCGATCGCCTTGAGCCCCTGATCACCCGGAAGACACGCCCCAAGGACCGGTCGGAGCAGGAGGTGGCCGGGTACCGGGACGTCTTGTCCGACATCCACACCCATCATGGGTCGATGCAACTCTCGACGAAACTCATCCACGACTGGCACCGGACGATGCTCCGCCACACGGAGGTGAAGGGCGGCGCCTGGAAGGAAAAGGACAACGCCATCTTCGAGGTTCGGCCGGACGGGAAGCGGGTCGTCCGTTTCCGCCCCGTTTCGGCTCTGGCGACAGCCGAGTACATGGAACGGCTGGTTGGACTGTTCCAGGAGGCGCTGGACGAGGGTCAGGTTGAACCGCTGCTTCTCATCGCGACGTTCGTCCTGGACTTCGAGTGCGTTCATCCGTTCATGGATGGAAACGGGCGGATCGGCCGGCTGCTGGCCCTGCTCCTGCTCTATCAGGGCGACTACGAGGTCGGACGGTACATCAGCCTGGAGCGCATCGTCGAAGAGAGCAAGGAGACGTATTACGAGGCCCTGCACAAGAGTTCTCAGGGCTGGCACGAGGCCAGGCACGACCTCCGACCCTGGTGGAATTACTTCCTCGGTATGCTGACGGCCGCCTACAAGGACTTCGAGGCGCGGGTGGGGTCTCTTACGTCGGCTCGGGGAGCGAAGCGGGAGATGGTCGAGAACGCCATCTTGCGTTTCCCGGGCAGGTTCCGTTTCGGCGACCTCCAGCGGACATGTCCCGGTGTGAGTTATCCGACGCTGAGAAGGGCCTTGTCCGATCTCAGGCGGAAGGGCAAGCTCCGGTGTCTCGGAATGGGGCGGGATGCACAATGGGAGCGAATTGGATCAGATAATCGTTAATTGCATCACGAAACGCTTTGGTGATCACATTCGCCGGATTCACCCATGAAATCCAAGGGGACCTCACGCCTCGCCGCCACGTTCATCGAGCGTCTGATCCAGTCGCTCGAACAAGCGGCGCGGCATCCGCCGGGGGACTCCGTGCCGCCGGCGGCCGTGCTCTGGACCGACGCCGACGGCCAGTGGAAGGCCCTCGTCGAACCGCTGCTGGCGCGCCTCCCGCACTTCTTCGTCCATGGAGGCTACGACAAGGCGAGGCGAACCGGTCCCGCCATCTGGCTCAAGTGCGTCATCGCGCGAAGCCTCGACGAGCCCCGCATTCCGGACGACGTGGTGCCCGTCATCTACCTGCCCGGGGTGGGCCGTCAGGAACTGCGCGCCGGCGAAGAGTGCCCGGAGGAGCTGCAACCTCTCATCGAGCTGCAGTACCGCGGCCTCGTCTGGACGCAGCGGAACGGGAAAGACTGGACGGTCGAGGCCTTCCTGGGGTCCGACGACGGCCTCGGGCTGGACCTGGCCAAGGACTCAGCCACGCGACACTCTCTCCAGCAGGCCCTTCGCGCCCTGGCCGGTGTCCCCGTCACTCAACTGCTCGGGCGACACCTTGAGGCGGAGGACTTCGACAAGCTCCTCGTGGGCGATCAGCCGCGCGATCTCCTCACTTGGATGAGCGCCCCTGCCGCCACCCGCGGCGCATGGGAAGATGCCCGCTGGAAGGCGTTCCGATCACGATGCCAGGCGAAATTCCAGTTCGACCCGGAGATGGACGGCGAGACGGCCGCGGGCGAGCGCTTGGGCCTCAGAAAGGGATCGGGATGGAGCGCCTTGTGGGACCGTTATGTCGAAGCGCCCGATGCCTATCCCGGCATCCCTGAGCTTCTCGTACGGTGCAGGCCTTCGGGCGAGTTATCCTTCGACAAGTCCACTTGGCCGGACGAGAACGAGCGGGCGGAGGCGTCGCTACGGGACGCGTTTGCCAAGATGCAGGACTCCGATGCCGCGGAAGCGCGCGGTCGGACACTCGCCCTGGAAGAGGAGCATGGCCTCCGCCGGCAGTGGGTGTGGGCGAGGCTCGGGAAGAGCACTCTCGCCCAGGCGCTCGAACATCTCGCCGTCCTGGCCCGCCGAACCGCTTCCCTGCCCGGAGGTGAGACGCCGGATGAAATGGCCCGCTCCTACGGCGAGGGGGCCTACCTGGCCGACGACGCGGCGTTGAAATCATGGGCCGCCGTGCGAACCGGGGCGGACTCGGACGCCGTCCGCTCCGCCATCCGCGCCCTCTATCTGCCGTGGCTGGACGATTCGGCTCGCCGATTCCAGGATGCCGTGAAGCGACACCCTCTTCCCGCAAGGGGCGTGCTGTCCGTGGTCGAGGCGGCACCGGGAGAGTGCATCCTCTTCGCCGATGGTCTGCGGTTCGACCTCGCCCAGCGGCTGTGCGCCATGCTGGAGGCCCGGGAGATGAAGGTAAGCCGGCAACAGCGCTGGGCGGCCCTCCCGACCGTGACGGCGACGGGCAAGCCCGCGGCGTCACCAGTCGCGACACGCATCGTCGGCAGGAAGATCCCTGAAACATTCTCGCCCGAGATCGCCGGAGCGGGCCAACCGCTGACCACGGACCGGTTCAGAGATTTGCTGGGGCGCGAGGGGGTTCAGTGGATACCGTCGGGAGAAGCGGGCTCTCCCGGACAGTCCGACGCGCGAGGGTGGACCGAGGCGGGGCAGATCGACAAGTGGGGTCACAAGATGGAAGCGCGGCTCGCGGCCGCCGTCGATGAGGAGCTGGAGGGCCTGTGCGAACGGATCGCGGGACTGTTGGTCGCCGGCTGGCGGTCCGTCCGGGTTGTGACCGATCACGGTTGGCTCCTGCTTCCAGGCGGTCTTCCGAGACACGACCTCCCCAACTATCTCGCCGAAAGCAAGTGGGCTCGCTGCGCGGCCATCAAGGGCGCCTCCCGGGTGCAAGTTCCCACGGCCCAGTGGCACTGGAACCCGACGGAGGTGTACGCGACGGCCCCGGGCGTGGCCTGCTTCTCGGCCGGGCTCGAATACGCGCATGGGGGTTTGAGCCTGCAAGAGTGTCTGCTTCCGGACCTTCGTATCGTCCCCGCGGCGGAGGCGATCCAGGCCCGAATCGTCGAGATCCAGTGGGTGGGGATGCGCTGTCGAATCCGGGTCGAGCCGATGGATACGCGCCTGCGGGTGGATCTTCGGACCAAGGCGAATGACCCGGCCTCGTCAATGGCTGCTGCGCCGAAACCGCTGGAGGAAGGGGGGCGGACCAGCCTCGTAGTTGAGGATGACGGCAAGGCGGGCACAGCCGTCGTGGCGGTAGTCCTGGATACGACAGGGCGTGTGTTGACGAAACATCCAACCACGGTCGGCGGGAAGGAGTGAGGAGATATCCCATGGAAATGGACGCGATCGACAAACTGGCGGCCTCCGGCTTCGACGGCTACATCGTCCGAAAGGATCTGGTGCGCAAGTACGCCCGGCAATACCCGGTGCCCACCTACGTTGTCGAATTCCTCCTGGGCCGCTACTGCGCCACGGTCAACGAGAAGGAAATCGCGGAGGGGCTGGAGATCGTGGAGAAACAGCTCAAGGACCGGACGGTGCGGACGGGCGAGGAGGAGCTGTTCAAGGCGCGGGCGCGGGACAAGGGCCCGGTCAAGATCATCGACATCGTCAAGGCCCGGTTGGATGCCCGAAAGGACCGGTTCGTCGCCGAGCTGCCGAGCCTGGGGATAGGTCATGTGCGGATCGGCGACTCGCTGGTCCGGGAGCACGAGCGGATGCTGACGGGCGGCTTCTACGCGGAGGTCACGCTGGCGTACGATCCCCTCATCGGTCAGCAACAGAACGACAATCCCTTCTCGATCGACGGGCTGCGGCCGATCCAGATGTCGAAGGCGGACGTGCTGGATGCCCTCGCGAAGGGACGCCAGGCGTTCAACCTCGCAGAGTGGATCGACTTCCTTCTACGATCCATCGGTCTGGAGCCGTCCGCCCTCACGGATCGGGCAAAAGGAGTCGCTCTGCTCAGGATGGTCCCCTTCGTGGAGCGGAACTACAACTTCGTGGAACTGGGCCCGCGCGGCACGGGGAAGAGCCACCTCTATCAGCAGATCTCGCCGTATTCCCACCTCATCTCGGGCGGGAAGGCGACCGTCGCGAAGATGTTCGTGAACAACTCCAGCGGGCAGCGAGGCCTCGTCTGCCACTACGACGTCGTCTGCTTCGACGAGGTGTCTGGAATCTCCTTCGACCAGAAGGACGGCGTCAACATCATGAAGGGCTACATGGCCTCGGGAGAATTCAGCCGGGGAAAGGAGAGCATCCGGGCGGACGGCAGCCTGGTCATGCTGGGGAATCTGGACGCGGACGTGGCGCACCAGCAGCGGATCGGTCACCTGCTCAGCCCATTGCCGGCTGAGATGCAGGACGACACGGCCTTCATGGACCGGATTCACGCTTACGCGCCAGGTTGGGACTTTCCGAAGCTCAGCTTGCGCGAGAACTTCACCAATCACTTCGGCCTGGTCAGCGACTTCCTGAGCGAGTGCTGCAATAGGCTTCGCCTCGGGAGCCGCATGAACGTGATGCACGAGCGGGTGCATCTCGGAGGGGCCCTCAGCGGGAGAGACATCGAGGCCGTGAACAAGACCGTGAGCGGCCTGACCAAGTTGCTGTTCCCCGACCCGCAGATGCCGGTGCCGGACGAGGCGCTGGAGCGGATCGTCCGGATGGCGCTGGAATCGCGGCGCCGAGTGAAGGAGCAGCAGAAGCGTTGCCTGAAGAGCGAGTTTCGCAACACGCACTTCAGCTACACGCTCGGGGTGGAGGGGGTGGAGCAGTTCGTCTCCACACCGGAACTGCACAGCGACGAGGCGATCGAGACGGACCCCCTGCCGCCGGGCCAGGTCTGGGCGATCAGCCCGGGGGGCGGGGAGGCGGGACCGGGGCTCTACCGAATCGAGGTCGCGCAAGGCCCGGGAGGTGGCGTTCACCTCCTGAACACCCCTCCGCCGCCCGCCTTCAGGGAGAGCGTGCGGGTGGGCGAGCAGAATCTCTACACCCAGGCGCGCAAGCTGGTCGGAGATCGCGATCCGCGCTCGCACGAGTTCTCCGTCCAACTCCGCGCGATGGACGCGGACAAGACCGGGGGCGGGCTCGGACTACCGGTGCTCGTCGCTCTCACCAGCGCTTTGTTGGAGAGGAGCACCAAGGGCGGGCTCATCGTCGTCGGGGGCCTGAATCTCGGCGGATCGGTGGAACTCATTCCGAACGCGACGGCCATTGCCGAGATCGCCATCGAGAAGCAGGCTACGGCGCTCCTGATGCCCGTCGCGTCGCGCCGTCAGCTCCTCGACCTACCCGACGCGATGGCCACGAAGGTGCGCATCGATTTCTACAGCGACGCGGCGGATGCGGTGATCAAGGCGATGGTGGAGTGACGCAGATGACCTCACTGCTCGGTGTACATGGCGAAGCTGGGCAAGACTGACGGACAGGAGTCGGAGAGGCGAATGAACTACCGGGTGCGTCGAAACTCGCGCTTTGCCAAGAGTCTCGGCACTTCAGGTGTCTCGTTCCTTGAGCACGCGCTCGCCGCATTCACGCGGCTGCTCCCTCACGCAGAGACGTTCGACTGGAGGAACGTGTCGAAGGCAACGAAAAGCGTGCGGTGGGCAGACCAAGACCGTCGGGAATTGAGGATATCGATCGGTCTCACTTTCCCGAACGTCCAGGCGGGTATCCAATGTCGGATTCGACGCCAACGAGCCCAGAGTGGTGTTGGGGCCGTGAGCCGCACACTCGACCAGCGTGAGCGAGACGTGTGCGTGTGCATCGTGGAGCAAGTCAGCACAATGATGAACAGTCTCCCCGCTGGTGATGATGTGCGGGAATCACTGCGGGAGGTATTCGACGAACTCGTTGTCGCGGCGCACCTCAAGAAACACCACAGGCTCGGCATCGACCTTGCGAGCCTCTTTCGCCAGACACGTTCCCTTGCCGAACAAAGCTACGAGAACAAGGCCCTGTCCTTTGCCTGCATTGTCGACAGGCAAGACGTGGGAGCGGCACCGGACGACGCCCTGTTCCCTGCTGATTTTCTGAAGCACAAGAGATTTCGGGCCATGTCTGACGGGTATCACACGGCCTACCTCGTCTCGGGAAAGGGTGCACTTCGTTCCCTGCAGACCCTGTCGGGGAAGGCTACTCCGGCACACAGGGCCTTCTGTCCAGAGTGGGCAAGCGACATTGCGAGACACTCTCAGGGCAGTCGGCTTGGCATCTGCCTGACGCGACACGGCGACATTCTCGTCCTCGACGCGGGGTCGCTGCGGTTCACCTATCGATTCGGAAGATGGCAATACTGGAACCACGGCCACCTCGTCCACATGATGCGCAACCGAGCCCGGTCACAGCGAGTTCCGATCAGGACTACATCACGAATCGCGGACACGCTCTATCGTGCCGCACTGGATGTGTCTTTCCGAAGATCGGGAGCGTTGTTCGTGCTCGTCCGGAAGCGCAGCAACGTCGACAGCATCGCCCGCAAGTCGGATCTCGTGCAGGGATCGTTGCGCTCTCCCACAAACCGGGCGTTTGACGCGGCCTTCAAGACTCGGCCCATCCAGACAATGTCCAGAGACATCCTGGTCGAAATCTCCGCTCTCGATGGCGCGGTCGTCGTTGAGAATACGGGCTACATCATGGCATACGGGGCGGTTCTCAATCCGAGGCGCAAGGGAAGAATCGACTCTGCCGAGGGTAGTAGAACGAAAGCCGCAACCGGGGCTTCTCATTACGGTCTCGCACTGAAGGTGAGCTCAGACGGCGACATCACGCTCTTCGCGGGGGGCAAGGAGGTCTTCCGTGTGTAGTCAGCGGGGTTGTATCGCACGACGTGGGCCAGCGAATCATCTCGTGCGGTTCTTCCGGACGTCTGCAGGGGGAGGGAGGGCTCGGGCTTCACGAGGATCGGTCGCCAAGATTTCAGGGTCTTCACGGTTTCGTGTGGGTCGAGAGGCGGCGCTCCAGAGGGTCTTGTGGAGGGGTGCCTCTGGATCGGCCTACTTTGCGGCATCCGGGGCATTGCCATACGACGGTCTCCGACAACAGCCCAAGGGGCATGGAGAAGAAGCGTTGGCCGGATGCGCCACACAACTGCCGAAAACATAGGAGGTTGCCAGAAAATGTGCATCTGAGACACCCACACGAAACCGTGTAGCGCCAGATTTCTCTTCGACCTGCCGCAGGGCCTCCAGCGTGCCGGGCGATGGAGCCATTCCGAGTCTTCGCTTTCAACTGTGTCGCGGACACGACCATAACAGATTGGCGAGGGTCTTCCCGCCGGCATTTCCTCTGCGTGCTCGGCGCCAGGGGTGGGGAGTGGCGGGTCGATCAGGTGTGTTCGTGGGCGAGGGAGGGGGGGGGTGACCGTGCCCCCGATCAGGGAGATGCTACTTCTGAACGCGTGCCAGATCGGCGATCTTCGCTCGTGCCTGATCGGCTTCCTTGTTCATGCCCATACACCCGAATAGCGCCGCGCCCTGCTGCATGTGCGCGAGCCCCTCTGCCGGCTCCCCAAGCGCGGCCTCCGCCTCGCCAAGGCCCATGAGTGCCCGCGCCTCCATGGCGCGCGCCCCAATCTCCCGTGCCACCATCAGCGACTCCTTGTGTGCCTTCATCGCCCCCGCGTACTCGCCTCGGGCCTGATGCACTGCCCCGATGTTGTTCAGGATCACCGAAATTCCGTGCCGATCCCCGATCTCCCGCACCAACGCCAGCGACTCCTCGTGCGCCTTCATCGCCTCCGCGTACTCACCCCGATCGAAACGCAAGATCCCGATGTTGCCCAGGCTCCCCGCGATCCCGGATCGATCTCCGATCTCGCGTTTGATCGCCAAAGACTCCTCCTGCGTCCTCATCGCTGCCGTGTGCTCGCCCAGAGATTGATGCACAGCCCCGATTTGATCGAGATTCGTCGCGATCCCGGATCGATGCCCGATGTCCCGATTGATCGCCAGAGACTCCTTGTTTGCCTTCATCGCCTCCGCGTGCTCGCCTCGGGCTTGATGCACAGCCCCGATGTTGTTCAGGCTTCCCGCGATCCCGTGCCGATCGCCGATCTCGCGCTGGATCGCCAGAGACTCTTCATACCTGCTTCTTGCCTCCCCATACTCACCCCGAGCGTAGTGCACATTCCCCATGCTGTTCAGGCTCCCTGCGATCCCGTGCCGATCCCCGAGCTCCCGTCGGATCGCCAAGGACTCTTCATATCTCCTCCTCGCCTCCCCATATTCACCTCGAACGTAGTGCACATTCCCCATGCTGTTGAGCCCCAACGCGAGCCTATTTCGAACGGCTCGCGTGGGACACGTCGCTTCCGCGGCTTCACGCAAAGTCTGCAACGCTTCCGTAACCGCCACCAGCGCCTCGTTATACCTTCCGAGGCAGTACAATGCCACCCCCCTCGCGCGCAGCCCCTCCGCCCTAAGCGGCAGCATCCCCTCCGTCCCCAAGACCTCATCCGCCGCCCCGAGGCTCAGTTCAATCTCTCCCCGCTTCTCATGCACCCCGGCTGCCACCAGCAGCGCCCGGCCCTTTTCCTCCGGGCTCGCCTCAGCCGCTCCGCGCACCTCCTCGACCGCTTCCAAGGCCTCGCCATTTCGCGCCAAGCGAGCCAGCGCAATCGCCCGCAGGAGCGCCGACCCTCCTTGCGTCGCGTACTCCAACGCCTCCTCGAACGCAGACCGCTCCAGCGCCTCCCCCGCCGCTTCGCGGTAGAGCCCGTGCGCTCTCGCCGCCTCGCCCGCCTCCTTCCAGTGCGCCGCCGCAAGCGCCTTCGCCCGTGTCGTCCCCTTGGCTTCCAGGACCTTCCCGAGCGTCCCATGCAGTCGCATCCGGTCCCTCTTTGTCAGTAGCGAGTATGCCGCATCGCGAAGAAGCGCGTGCCGGAACGCATACTCCACCTCGCCGGGCAGTTCGGACTCGACTCGCTTCCTGACCATCTCCCGCCCTTCGAGTTCCTTCACATCCCGATCCGCGGACCGATTCAACGCTGCCTCCAGCACGCCCAGCCAGAACATCGAGCCCACCACGCTCGCCCCCTTCACCGCTTCCTTTTCCTCGCGCCCGAGTCCATCAATGCGGCCCACGAGGAGGCCGTTCAGAGTATCCGGAACCTTCAGCACTTCCGACGTGGGCTTCAGGTGGGCCTTGACGACTACTCCCCCGCCTTCGGAAGGGCGCACCTCCACCAGGTTCTTCTCAACCAGGTATCGAGACAGTTCCTCTACGTAGTACGGGTTCCCTCCAGACTCGTCTGTGAGGAACTTCAGCAACGACCCGGCCGCTGGCATCCGCAACGCCAACTCCGCTATCCGACCGCAGTCCTCGGAGCCCAGCGGCTCCAGCCGCATTCGCTCGAACCCCGTCAGCGTCTTTCCCTCCGGCCGAGTCACGGCCAAGAACAGCACCCGGCCCTTGCCCGCTTCCCATCCCTCGATCTTCGAAGCCAGGTGTTCGAGAAACTCAATCTGCCCCGGATGCGCCCAATGCAGGTCTTCCACCACCAGCACCAAGGGTTGCTTCTCCGTCAGAGCCCGCAGCCATCGCTCCCAGGCATGGCGAGTCTCCATCCCCAGCCGCTCCGGGGGGATGGATTTCACCCGGGCATCAGGCACATCGAGGCCGACCGACAGCGTCATCAGGTGCGCCAGGTTCTCCCGTTCTACGACCTGCGCGTTTTCTGTTCCGTCGATGGACGGATTCACGGCCAGGTCCTGCGCGCCCGCTTCCGCAGCATCTCCGCCCAAGGGTCCATCGGCAGCGGTCCCATCTCCCGGCAATGCCCTAGATTCCACGAGACACCGTCTTCGACACCCGTCAGATACTGATGGAACTCCCAGATCAGGCGGCTCTTCCCGATCCCTGCCTCCCCTTCGATCAGGACAAACGCCGGCTTCCGCGCCTCAAAGAGCGCCCGAAGCCGCGAGAGTTCCCGTTCTCGCCCGATCATCGGTCGCGCTTCGGCTCCCGCCCTGCGGTAGCGACGATCGGTCACCAGCAGCCCCGTCGCTTCGTAGGGCTGGACACGCTCTTGCCGGCCCTTCAACGTGATCTCGTCCAACCTCGTGGTTCGAACGGAACCTCTCGTCGCGCGCTCGACAGCGGCGGAGATCAGGATCCCACCAGGCCGGCATGCCGCTTCGAGTCTTTGCGCCACGTTGACGGCATCACCCATCACGGTCGCCTTCTCCCCCGCGATAGCGCCGTAGACCACTTCACCCGAGTTGATCCCGATCCGGAGTTCAAGCGACAGGCTCTTCTCCTGGTTGAAGGAAGCGATTTCCGATTGCATTACCAAGCCGGCTCGAACGGCCCTGAGCGCGTCGTCCTCGTGCGCCTGTTCACCGCCGAAAACCGCCATTACCGCGTCTCCGATGAACTTGTCGACCGTGCCCCCTTGGGCCTCGATGGCAGCGCGCAGGCGAGTGAAGAGGGCTTCGATCAACTCGCGAACTTCCTCGGGATCACTCCCTTCGGAAAGTGAGGTGAATCCCTGGAGGTCGGAGAAGAGAACCGTGACGGTGCGACGTTCCGATGGCAATGGAGCAGGGGGCATGGAAGATCCTTCAACCGGGGGCACGCTCCGCCGAGGGATTGTGCCGCACGACGTGGGTCGGCGAATCACCGCGTGCGATCCTGACGGTCGCCAGGAGCGGGAGGGATGGTTCGGGTTCAACGAGGATGGGACGCCCGGACTTCGCCTCGACCTGCCGCGGAACGTCCAGCGTGACTTGCTGCAGAGCCATATTGAGTCTCCGCCCCTATCCTCACACCGAACATGCTCAGGATAGACTGGCAGAGGTCTTCGTGCCAACATTTGTCTCCGCGCATTCGAGTGAGCGTTCCCGAGGGGGTCGCGTGCCGCGTCTCCGCCGGGGTGTAGCCCTGCGGCAGGTATCGCGCCAGGGCCGTGCCTTGGCGCAAGGCGCGCCAGACCGGAGTTTGAGGGTCGATCAGCCAGAGTGAGCGGAGGGGGGGGGGAGGCTCAGAAACGGGGTGATTATGTTCCCGATAATGGCGGTATTCGGGAACAAGGTCAGGGTCTGCAGTTCCCGCAAGGACCGTGGTCGTGCCCGAGGTTCTGAACCCTCATCGCCTGCTCCAGGGCGGCGAAGGCCTCGTCTCGCGAGTCGAAGGGTGGGCTATCCATCCACTCGTCGCTCCTGCCCGAGACCTGCTCCTCGGTCTTCCGACTTCGGTAGTGCGTGCAGTCATCACGATGGACTCTTCCGCGTCGGACCGTCCAGTTGATGTAGACCACGAAGCCCACGAGCAATCCCTACCCTGCCGCTTGCCGCAGCCGCGCCAGGAGATCGACGGCCTCGCGCCCCTTCTCGGCCACCTCGCCGACGTAGCGGGCTGGCGTGCGGTAGTCGGCCCACCGACCCCATCGGCGAAGCGTCTCGGCGTCGGCGCCCGCCTTTGCCAGGGAGCGTGCCCCGCAGCGCCGCAGATCGTGCGGAGCGATGCGCTGGGTGAACCCGGCCCTCTCGGAGAGCGCTGAGAGAATCGAGTGAATCCCGTCCGCCGTCAGCGCCCCGTTGCCCTTTCGAGCCCTGTCACACGAGGAGAAGACGGGGGAGTCGGGGAGCAATGCGCCACGAGCGGTCAGGTAGGCCTTGAGGGCGTCGACCGCTGGCGCGGAGAGGTCCACGGCCTCGCGCTCGCCCATGCGCCCCTTCGCGATGACGTGGGCGACTCGTGCTTCAAGATCGAGGTCGCGCACGCGCAGAGACGCTGCTTCGGCGCGACGGAGCCCGCTGTCGTGGAGCGTTGCCACCAGCGCGACGTCACGGAGTGCCTTGATCCCATGTGCGGTCGCAGCAGTGGCCAAGAGCGATGCGACGAGGGAGCCGGGGCCACGATGCACACGCCTCCGTGGGACCGCCTTGATCGATGGGATGACGAGCGGGACGCCCGTGACGTGCCGGTACAGCGATCGGAGTGCCGAGAGCCGCCGGTTGATGGTGCCGGGCGCCTCGCCGGCGTCGCGCCTCGCCGTCTTGAACCGGAGCACGAGGCTTCGCGCGTCGAGTGGAGTGGCGGTGCAGAGGGCCACCGCGGCCTGCCGCCGATCATGGACGCCGAGGTGGGCCGCGAAGGCGCCCAAGTCCTGGGCGTAGTTGCGCCTCGTGGCCTCGGACAGGGCCGCGAACCAGTCCGCGAAGAGTTCCGCGGCCTGCAGGGCGTCGGCGTGATTGCCTCGCCTCAAGGTCCGATCAGGTGACTTTGCGATCGACCGATCTTCCACGGAGGACCTCCGGCGGGCGGAGCACCCGGACCAGCGAACCTCGTCTGTGACGCCCCACCTCGCCACACGCGTACGGGTACTCGCCGGCCCATTCGGGTCCGGCTGCCGGCTCGAAACGTCTCTTCGGAAGCGCGGCCTCCCGTGTCGGCCTACGTCACACCCGACCTCCTTGGGCCAAGATACAGGCTGATCGCCTTCAGCACGGCGAGGGTCAGGCGACTCTCGGGGCCCCTCACCGGCAGCAAGACCTTGTCCTGGTCACGCGTTCGATCTGGTCCGACCGCCTTGAGGGCGGTCTGCGCCACCTCCGCACTGAGGTCGTTGAACTTGATGATCGCGTCCTCCGGACGCAGTCGAATCTGCACGACCTGCCGCTTTCCAGTCTTCATGGGCTGGAAGAACCCCAAGCAGAGAGGGAAGTCCTTGCGCTTGCTGATCCTAGGCCCCATCTGGAGGAGAGCCAGGATCTCGTCCTCCAAGTCATTGTCCAGATCGAAGGCGCGAACCCGATCCTGAACCTGAATCGTCGGGGCGAACGGGGGTGGGGAGGGCTCCATCCTACCGAGTGCGGGAACGGCAGCCTCCAGCTCCCGCAACCATACCCCGAAACGATTGGCGATGAACCCGGCGCGAAGTCGGCAGAACTCCTCGAACTTTGCCTTTCGATCCCGTCCCTGCGGGTCCAGAACCGCGCCGTACAGCTCCCACGTCCTTGCCTGGCGCATCTCCTCACGATCTCCGACCAGGAAGTGACTGCGGAGATTCGAGAGGTCATCATGCTCCCAGCGGATCGGACGATGGCCCAATCCACCCTCGAAGCACTCGTTCTCATCGTGCGAGATGTAGGTGAGGTTCCCGATATTGTTGGCGGGATGCGTGCTCTGGCGCGATCCGTCTTTCAACCCGTAGATCTCTTCGAGGTGATGATACGGGACAACATGTTGCTTCTCCGGCGAAAACCCTGCCTCGACCGGGACCCCGCGGGTGCCCTCTGTGTGGCGCTTGAGGCCGGGAGGCGTCCCCTTCGGCAGGTTTCGATAGTCGAAGTCCCGGGCCCCGCGCTGCCGCAGGAGCCAGTAGAGGAGAAGCACGTATCGGTTCTGGAGAGAGTTTGCGCCCGCCAGTACCTTCGAGAGGGGAGGTATCGCCACGTCCTTGATGATCCCGGCACACTCATTCACCTCGTTGGTCCGGCGCACCTTGTCGACCAGCTTGAGCAGGTCGCGCTGGTTCAGGTTCGCCAGGAGTGCCTTCAGGACGAAGAGCCTGACGAGCGGGCGATACTCCCCGCGCTCGGCCAACAGCGGGTACTTCAGCAAGAGCTGGAACGTCGGCGCAAACGAGGACGTGTCCGGTAGAAAGGCGAAACTGTCGCACTTGAGGTCATCCCGCACCACCTCGCTGATGTAGGTGATCAGCCGTTCCGAGTCCTTCAGGATATGGCCGAAGCGCTCGGCATTCTCCTTGCCTCTGAGATTTCGAAGCGTGGACGGCTTGTTCAGGGCATCGAACGACAAAGCGCTGGTGCCGAGACCCTGCTGCAGGTAGTAGTTGCACGTCTGAACTAACGTGCGAACGAAGAACTTGAACCCGAAGTTCTTCTCCTTGGTCCGTCGGAGCACGTCGTCGCGTTCCAACCGCGTCCCCTCCCTGGGCACGCCCTCGTCGTGGATCTTCCGAAAGAGGCCCCGCATCCATCCATCGACAACGTCTCGGCGGATGGCGACCAGAGTCGCATACGCCCGCTCTTCGGCCTCCACGCGGACACCGCTGCTATTGATGCGGTTGTACATCTGCACGAGATCGACCAGTCCGTTCTCCCCGCCGCGTTCCTCATTCTTGATGAGGATGGGAAACGTACGCTCCCTGATAGCCTGCACCCGCCGCTCCAAGCCGATTTCGCGGATCCTCCGGAGGACAACATCCACGGGACCGCTGGGCTTGATGAGCGGGCCGAGATCGCGGTGGCCGTCGCTACCGAAGAACTCTGAGAGCGGAACGAGGTTGAACCGAAAGCGGGCGGGTCCCGCTCGGCGCGGATCGCGCACCTCTGTACGGGGATCGCGGACCTTCATGAAGAAGGGGAAGTCGAGGAGATCGTCCTTCAGGAGGTCAGACAACTCTGGAATCCGCGTCAGGTTCAAACACCACACTCGACCGACCTCCGCGTCCGCCTCTCCCCCCGAACCCTCGCCGGGGTCGGCGTCTGGAGTCTCGGTGGACAGACCGGAAATCGCGTCGTGCAGACTCCGGATGCGCTGCTGTCCGTCGATGATCAGGTACTCGATCTTCCGGGACCCAGGGAGGGGAATCCCCTCATCTTCGATCCTCAACGGCTTCCAGAGGATCAGGGTCCCGCAAGGCGTGTCGTAGTAGAGCGACTCCAGAAGCCTGGCGACCGAGTCCTTGTTCCACACGAGGCCGCGCTGGAAGTGGGGGACGCCAAGTCGGCCGTATTCCTTCTCGACGATCTGCTGTACCGTCCAGGTTGATGTCGCCATGCTGACCTCCGTTGCTCGCTTTGGGAAAGAGCGGAGACGCGGTCCTGGCCGCCCTCCGTTCACTCCAGCAGTTCCGCGTTGTTCAAGAAGGGAACTCGGAGAGGCGCTCCCAACACGGTCTTGAAGTCCTTGAATCCGTCGAACTCTCCGATGATGGTGACGGTGCCTCCGGACGCCTGCTCTACGGGTGTCGAGAGGCGGAAGGCTATCTTCCACTCGGGCAACGTATGAATCAGTTCGTACCCATCCACCGAACCCTCGAATTTCCCTTGCACGAGGTACACTGTCCCGCGCTCGGGCTTTCCGCGGAACATCTCCTCGTAGTCGAACGCCAACCCCTTGAATTGGACACTCTCGAATGCGTGCACCTTTTCCGTCTCCTTCGCCCTCGGGTCGTCAGGGGAGAAGAGGAGCGAGTTGGTCGTGCGAATGTCTTTGGTACCCGCATAGCGGGCGGAAATGAGGACATAGGCCCGTTTGAAGGACCGCTTGGACAGCTCCCCGGCCAAGAGAGCGCTTGCCGCCTCAGAGTCGGAGAACACAAAGCGGAACCGGGAGTCCTTCCGCGTGAACAGGTTCCAGCCGTCGTGCGAGTCACCCACATGCCCGAACACCTCATAGGTCTTTCCTGCGGTCATGGCTTCCCATTCCTCTGGAGGCCGCGCGTTGATCCAATCGTGAACTGGCGTCGCCCCGCCCCCGGTTTCGACCGCCGGAGAGGCCCCGCCGGAGGAGGACGAAGTTCCGCTCGCAGATGCCCCGTTCACGGCGGAACCACTGTCTGTGACTCCAGTCGGTCGAGAGTGCTGTGAGACTGAGACGGCAATCACGAGAAACGCGAGCGTGCCCGTCACGACTATCCGGATCGTCTGTGTCCACAGTCTGCCGACCCATAGCAGGATGAGCCCGAGCGGAAAGCAGCAAATGAGTGAGAGGATCACGACGACGGGAGCGAAATACCACGCGGTGGCCCTCTGCCTGTTCGAGACGTTGGAAGGCGCAGGGGCCCCTCGGCCCGCGGGCGCCACACCCGCATGCAGATCGGCCGGGACCGCTTCCGGAATGGCGGTGACATTGTAGTCGGTCTTGCGCGTCACACCGGGCTGCGGGGGTGGGGGAAGAGCAGACGTGGCCGGTACCGGCACGGGCTTTCCGCATCCCGGACACTTCACCTTCTTGCCGGCAATCTCGTCGCGGGCCCCGAGCTTCTTGCCGCATCCCGGGCAGAGGAATTTGATCATCGAGTTGTCCCTCCAATTCACGATTCCCGCCAGCAGGCAGTCGGAGGTGCTCCAACAGGTGCCGCTTCGCACCCGGGTCAGCCTGCGTGGGAATCACCATCCCCAAGAGTCGGCCAGGGGCGGACACTGGACCCCGTCGTTGGGACGCAGACAGAGTCGACGAAGATCCAACTCCGAGAGGGGCGCCCCGCGCCGGAAGAGCCTCCGCATCTCGTTCACCCACCTCGGTCCGTGATAGTCGTTTGTTGAAGCGTGAGCCATCTCGTGTACGAGTGTGCCGTCGAGCTCCGGGCGAGGGAGCAGCAGGAGCGTGATCGTTCGTCCCTTGCGATCGTGGTACCCGCGCCCGCCCGGAGAGAGGACGGGGTCGGCTTGAACTCGGATGTGATACGCCGGAATCCGGCCATCGAAGAACGCCGAGTTGAACCGAGCGAACAACTCTTCACACTCGCTGTCTGCGGGTCTCGGGATAGGCCGCGCCATGCTCGCCTTCGAGTTCATGAATCACCCAACCCGTCGAGCGCCTTCGCGATGTGCGCCATGGCCGCGACGTCATCCTCGTGGTAATCGAACGGCTCCTGCATCAGGGACTCGTCTCCCGTCTCCAGAAAACGCCAGTAGGCCGTCATGGAATCGAAGGCGCCGAAACCGGAGTGTCTCCAATGAAACCCGAGCGCGGGCCCCACCTGCTTGATGCTCCACGTCGGGACAGGAAGGTGGACCTGCGACTTGAGGGCATCCTTGAGATCCACGCAGCAGGCCGTGAATGCCTTGAGGCGGTCGGCGAGGTGGGGATGGCGTCCGGTGGCCTCGCCGAGAACGCCGTTCTCGAAGGCGGTCCAGGTGTGCACACAGACCCCGTCCAGGTCTCCAACGTAGTCCAGCATCTCCTCGAACATCCTCGACTCGTCGGAAGGACCGCGAGCGAAGAAACGGACGAACCGATCCGTCTGGAAGTCCCAAAGTCCGGCAAGATAGCAGTGGGGCGGTTGGGAGACCTGAGGACCGAGAGAGTCGCTCGTCTCGAAGTCCAGCGCATACGTCGCCCTCGCGCCGCGTGGGATGATCACCCGATTGCCGGGGACAGGGACTGGTTTCTGCAAGCGATAGGCGATCGCGCCGTAGTAGATGCTCGTCCCGAGCGCCGGTCCCAACGCGCCGATCAGTTCTCCGGGAGAGCACTCAAAGAGGTCGGTAACACTCTGGGCCCCGAGGTCCTTTCGGATTCTCTCGCGAGTCTTCGGGCCGACGCCGGGGAGCAGAGTCAGGTCGTGTCTGTCACGGAGCACGCGATTCGCGTACAGGCGCCAGGGAGACTGAGTCTTGTCCGCGCCGGGCGGATCCGGCTGGATCTGATTGGCGAGCAACCTCCGCCACAGATCGATGGCCTCCCGCATCGCGCCTTCGTACTGCGCGTACTCCAGCGTGATCTCCCCGGCGGCGAGGACGACCGTGAAGTCCGTCAGCGTCCGGCCCTGAATGGCGGAGACGATGTGATGGTAGAAGGCTGCTTGAAGGGCGTGATATCGCTTCACCTCCCGACTCCGCTTGACCTCAAGAACGCGATAGGAATAGTCGCCCAGGTCGGACTCCTTGCCATCCACCCGAATGAGGAGATCTCCCCTCCCACAGATTCTCCCTCCTCGCAGCGAGAGATGCGGCTGGTAGATCGCCCGGACCCCGTCCCGCATGGCCCTGATCGTGTTCACCAGCGCCTCATCTCCGAATTCCGGTTCTATTCGTAGGGCGTCGGGAAAGTGATCGTGCACCCACTGGGTCTCGAATTCGACGCCACGCTGCATCCGAATTCGGTCGTAGTCGCTCTCCTCGACGACGGCTTCCGCCCGCGGAGCGTGGAGATCGCACCATGTCCAGAACGGGTCCGTGACCAGGAAATAGACCGAGGATGCCTTCAACGTCCGGTCGCCGGATGGTCTGCCTGCCACCGCCGTGCGGTCGAGCAGATCGGAAAGGGAAATCCGTGCGGTCTTCACTCTTGTCCTCTCTTCTCCGGGAACGGCTTGTCCGGATGGGTGGCCTTCCATCTGGCAATTTCAACGAGCGTCTGCTTGATGATCGCGGCAGCGCCCAGAAGTTCCAACTCGCCAGACTCCGGAGACGCCAGCACGGGGTCCAACCCGTCGGCCAGATAGGCGCGCTGGTTCCGGTCCAACAAGGCTGATCTGAGCCGGACCTCGTACGTCTTGCCGAGTTTGAGCGAACGGATGAGTTCGGGTGAGACGTCCAGGCGGGAGAGAAGAGTCTCTCCGTTGGAGGACTTTCCATCGCCAACCATGTTCTTGCCTCCTCCAGGACGCGGCGACTCCGCCTGCCGCGGCGAAGATCGGGTGGACGGTTTCGCCATCAGGAGGCAGCGCCCTCGACGCGCCCCTCTGCTCCATCCGAGCGCTCCACCATGGCGTCTATGACGATTCTGACTCTCCTGCCTTCCTGCCATCGATTCGGATCGATGCGGAGTTCGACGGGAGATTCGGACTCCATGGCCTCTGCAGGGCTCCCAGGCGATCCGGGGAACGGGCCCCACCAGTTCTTGCCCATCTCGTCCTCCTTTGTGATGGATTCGGGCACGTCTGCACGACTACCGGCCATGTTTTGCCGAACGACAGCGATCATCTCGCCTACTTCCTTCCGATTCGGATCATGGGTCTGAGCCGCGATGAGATCATCCAGAGCACCATGCCAGTCCCGCATCTCCATCAGGGTCAATGCCCTCGCCCAGAAGACCGGTCCAATCTGCAGACCCTTCTGGAGCACGGCGGTGAGATCCTCACAGGCTTCCCTCGGCCTGCCCAGCCTGAAGTGAACAAGTCCCCTCCAGTAGAAGGCCAGGGGGGCATCGGGTGACGCCTCGATCGCCCGCGAGAGATCGCCCATTGCTGCGTGCAGGTTGTCCAGGCGAAGCTGAACAATCCCACGCAGAGTGAGCGCGTCGACCCCTTGGGGAAGGGCCTCGATCACCGTCGTGAGCGTGCGAATGGCGTGAAGCAGGTCGTTCGTGTCGATGGCCTGGCAGGCTTCATCAATCAGGTCGTCGAACGTGTCGTCGCGGCTCATGGTCCTCCCTTTCGACGATGAAATTCCGTAGAGATTTGGGCCGGGGCCGACAACGTAATGTCGCGCCTCCGGAATTCGATCGAGGGAATCCGACGGCCTCCCACCAGCACTCATGAGACAGCGCCTGGCGCCACCATGGCGAGCCCCGTCTTCTTCACGGCCCTTCGGACGAAGCCATCGTTGTCGCCGAGAGTTCCGGTGAAAGCCAGCGAGGAGGCATCGAGGACTCTCACCAATTCGCCTCCCCGTAGGCCGCCCTCCCCGCCTCTTCAGACGATCCCCGGTTCGTGAAGAGGGCGCGGGCACTCCGAACGAACAGCACGTCATTTCCTGCCGACCTTCACCTTTCCCCTCTTTCGTTCGCGGATCTGCGCCAGGATGCTCTTCACGAACTCATCTTCTGTGCGAATGCCCGTGACGTCGAACTTGCCCCTCCGGAAGGCTCGGACGAGCCCGCGAAGCAGGGTCATCCGATCAAGCCTGTGTGCACATCCCGACTCCCGGGCCAGATCCCATGCCAAGCTGTCCAGGAACTGGATCAACTCCGGCGGGAATGTCAGGCAGAGCATTTTCCGTTGCGTCTTGGCGAGTTTGGGTCGCGTCATGGGCACTTATTGATATCTATAACTCAGAATGGTGATAAAGAGAGCATCACCTGCTCCCACCCAGTCCCATCCCTGTGCGAAGGGCCTTCACGAATTCCTCCTCCGTCTTCAACCCGGCAAGATCGATTCGGTCCGCCTCGACCAGTTCACGAAGCACGCGAGCAAGTCCCCGCAGAATCAGGGTCTTCGGCAACTTGTACCCTCCGGACTTCCGCGCCCTGTTGCCGACAGACTGAAGAAACTCGTCCAGTTCGTTCGACAGCGTGACATTGACCATCAAGTACTTGGACCTTCGGCCTGATCTCTTCTCTGGAGTTTTCGCCGCACGCTTCACGTTCTTGCTCGCTTCTCCGGGCATCCATGTAGTCCAAATTCTCTCATGCCATCATACAGCCGCGCCCCACGATGTCAACGCTCCACACTCATCAGCCCTGGTTTCGTCACGCCTCAGAGGCAGCGCCTGATCCAATCGTTCCTGCCCCCACGCTCCGACTCGGTGTTTTTGCGCGAGCGCCTTCACAAGCAATCAGCTTGAGGCAAATCGTCCTGACTGTCTCCTCAATCAGCGCGAGACTCGGCGCTTCGTGAGAGGTCGGAGCACGCAGCCGAGCGAATGCGGGGAAAGCCGCGATGGCCGCCTCCGCGACCCTCTTTCGTTCCTCGTAACTATCCACCTTGATCTTCACGCCGTTGACTTCCCTGCTCCCTACGTGTCCTACCCAGCTGCGAAGCCTCTCCGCATAGGCATCGAGCGGAGCCGGTGGCGGAGACCGCCTTCCCTTCGGTCTGCGACACTTGGTGGAGACGGTCGCCAAGTCGGAGATGAACCTGTCCACGGACTCCTTCGCTGGCCTGATCAGAACCGCCCTGCGACCATGTGCCGCCCTTTGAACCTGGAAGGTGAAACCCAAGAAATCAAACCCGGACGACACGTCGCGCATGCCGGTCTTGCGTGGGTGAAGTTCCAGTATCAATCCGGACATGATCTCCCGAACAACGCATTCCGCCTCAACACTCGCTCCAGCGCGGCAAGGAATCACGAAGTCATCGGCGTACCGTACGAGGTAGAATCGTCCCTTGCTCCTAGTCCGAATCTCCGAATCAAGCGCGTGGAGGTAGATGTTCGCCAGAAGCGGGCTGATCACCCCGCCCTGCGGCGTCCCTGTCGTCGAAGGTTGGAGAATGCCGTGATCCAGCGCCCCTATCTTGAGCCACATCGAGATCAGGGCCAGAATTCTCTCATCAGACACGCGCCGCCGTACGGCATCCAAGAGCAAACCCTGGTCCATTCTGTCGAAGAACTTCGTGATATCTGCCTCGAAAACCACCGGTAGGTCCTTTCGAAGCAGGCGTCTGATCTGGGCCACAGCGTGGTAGATGCTCTTCCCGGGGCGAAAACCGAATGAGCAGGGCAGGAAGTCGGCCTCGAAGATCGCCTCAAGCACGAGATTCACGGCGGTCTGGACAACCCGGTCACGGACGGTCGGGATCCCTAAGGGACGCAGGTCTCCCGAGTCCTTCGGGATGTACTCTCTCCGCACCGGTGTGGCGACATAGGATTCGACCCGCAGATCATGCGAGAGGCTCTCCAGGAAGGAGCTGACGCCTTGCCTCTCCACCGCCTCGATTGTCTCCTCATCGACGCCACAGGCCCCATCGTTCTTGTGCACGGCGAACCAGGCCACCCAAAGCGTGTCTTGATCACAGACCATGTCATACAGCTCTGCGAACTCGCGATCCCAATTCTCTTCGACCTGCCCGCGAAGACCCTCCTGCTTCTTGGAGACCCTCGCGCGCGCGGCTTGACGCAGCCGATGCGCCTGCAGGAACCCGTGCCGACACTCCGGCGGTGACAGTTCGACGACCTCCTCTTCGCCATACTCACACATGCCCATGACATTCTCGCTCATCGTCGTCCCTCCACCACCACGCACCGCCGGGCTCGCGATGGCATCACCACGGTTCAGGTGCCGTCTCGCAGGGGAGTTCACGTGAGGAAGACCTCACGACCCGGAACGGCTCCCAAGCCTGGCCACCACGAGCCCGAGATTGGCGCCTGGCGCCTGTGGGGCGCCTCAATCCTGCTACTTCCCCACGGGCGAGATCCTTCCCGCAATGGCCGTACGGAACTCTTCGTCTCGCGCCAGTCGCGGGCGAATTGTAAAGACTGTGCTAGTAACGGGTTACAGTCTACCAGGGTAGACCCCCGTCGCGTGACCGGATGCCCTGTTGGGACGTCCCTGCCACTGTAGCGCGTTCCTCCTTTCCACGGCCTTGCCGCAAGCACTGTCGTTCCCGTCTTCACCATCAACGGATCCGGCGAGTCCATACTGTCCACGTAGCCCAACTCCTGCAGCGCCCAGTACACCTGGAGCTTCCCTGGGAACGTGGCCACCGGGACATCACGGTCGAAGACCTGCGCCGGCAGACGAGCCAGGGCTTTGAGGGTCTCACAGAACTTCGAGAACCGGAACATCGACCCCAGACCCAGCGTCGCCTGTCGGATCAGATCGTGGACGTCCGCACTCATGCCCAACCCCGCCCGGCCTTCGTCGACCACCCGGGCGATCGTACCGAACGTGTCCGCGACCACCCTACGAGAGTCGTAGTCCCGGCGGATCATGGCCCGGACCGGGGCCATCGCTCGCTGAGCCGCCGCGTAGTCTCTGCGATTCATCTTCAGTTTCGCATACGCCTCTTCCTGTGTCGAGTACCGCCACGGGCAGTCCTCGTAGCATTCCCGGATCAGGGCCTTCACCCAGGGACGGCGGGGCAGCAGGACAACACAGCCCGAGTACAACTGCTCGATCACCGCGATCGTGAAGCCTTCTTCGTGAGAGGCATTCACCACGACGTGCGTCGAGGCCAGCACCTTCAGGTAATCTACCCTGGGTAGATCCACAAACCGTGTCACCAACGGGAACTGGTCTGCACCCTTCGCCACCCCGGACAGCGGCGAGATGGCGATCAAGTCCACCGGCTTGCCGCTCATCGCGTAACGGCTCATCGTCTCGAAGATGAACTTCCAGTTCTTTGAGGGGGGGATCCCGGCCGCGATAGGGGATCCTCCGCAAGATCCTCGCCACGAGGCGTGGTTGCGCGAGCATTCTGGAGTCGCTCCTCAAGTCTTTCCAGGGGTTATACGCCCGAGACCTCCAGAACGTCTAGGCACACCAAAAGCACGTGCAACCTGTTCCGGAACATAATCTTGCGTGCTGGCGCACTCCCAGAGCGGGACTGGAGCTCCACTGCGTCCGCGGGCGGCGGCAGTCGGGTCGTTCGCCTACGCTATCTTTAGATGGAACCTGTCGACCAGGGACTGTACTATCGAGGGAGGTTCAACCCCCCGTGGGGGTACCAATCTGAAGCGTAAAACGTAAAACGTAAGATGAGAAACGACACAGAGAGAGGAGGCAAGCCGGCCGGCGCCTGTCCGGGCCGCCGCCGTCCCGAGCCGACACTGTCCGCGACCCCCGCGTGCCTCCGCCTGCGTTTCCCGGCGCATTCACCCACGCTCGCTCCAAGTCCGCAGCGCCTCCTCGCCCACTCCTGGCGCCGCCGCCACTGTCTTTTCTCCGGCTCATCCGGGTGAAGTGTACTTCTCCGGTCCATCCGGCAGGGAGACCGCGAAGTTCACGAATGCCGGGGACCATCCTCCAAGCGACGCACGGCTCAGAACGACAGAAAGAGGGAACCCCTGAAACCGCTGAGGCCACTGAAACGGAGGGAGGAGAGGAAAGCAACAAGTTCGTGAGATTCGTGGTTCATTCCGTTCCGGGTTCGCATATGGACGAGTATGCTTCAGCCGGACAAACCCTTTCGTACGAGGTCACCGCATTGTCATCCTGAGCGTCCGCCGCAGGCGGACGCGAAGGATCGCCAGCTCATACGCCAGGTACGCTCCAGTGCTGGTGATCCCTCGCCCTGCCCACCGGACGGAGGCGGGCAGGGCTCAGGATGACAACGCCAGGGGCGGTACCCTCGTACACCCTTTCTTCTTCCTCTGCTGTCTCCGTTTCCCACGTTTTTCATTTTGGCTTTACTGCCCGCCCACCTCGCCGCTATCATACGGTGTTCAACCCCGAACCCGTGGACTCCGCATGAACTTTGAAAACCTGAAGCGGCTCGCCCAGCTCATGACCGAGCACGGTCTCAGCGAGCTGGAGGTCGAGGACCCGGAGGGGCGCTACCGGCTCAAGAAGGCGGGCCCCGAGGGGCGCGTCATCGAGGGGCCCGCGCTGTCCGCACCGGGGCCCGGAGCCTCCGCACCCGTTCCGGCCGCTCCGGCGCCGGGCCTGCACGAGATCAAGGCACCGCTGGTGGGCACCTTCTATCGCTCTCCGAAACCGGGCGCCGATGTCTTCGTCGAGACCGGCGACCGGATCGGCCCGGAGAAGGTGGTGTGCATCATCGAGGCGATGAAGGTGATGAACGAGATCAAGGCCGAGTGCGAGGGTGAGATCGTCGAGGTCTGCATCGAGAACGGTCAGCCGGTCGAATTCGGCCAGGTCCTCTTCCGGGTGAGAAAGCCGTAGCCGATGCCGCGAACCGACTCCAAGACCGAGCTGACCCCGCCGGCGAACGAGAGACCGCCGATGTTCTCGCGGATTCTCGTCGCGAACCGCGGCGAGATCGCCCTCCGCGTCATCCGGGCCTGCAAGGAGCTCGGAATCGAGACGGTCGCCGTCTACTCGGAGGCGGATGCGGGTGCGATCTACCTCCAGTACGCCGACAAGTCGATCTGCATCGGTCCGGCCCCGGCGGCGAAGTCGTATCTGGACATCGCGAGGATCATCTCGACGGCGGAGATCACCGACGTCCAGGCGATCCATCCCGGTTATGGATTCCTCGCCGAGAACTCCCACTTCGCCGAAGTCTGCCGCTCCTGCAACATCCAGTTCATCGGTCCGTCGCCCGAGGCGTCGCGCGCCGTGGGGGACAAGGTCCGGGCGCGGGCCCTCGCGATCGAACTCGGGATTCCGGTCTCGCCCGGAAGCGACAAGCCGGTGGCCGACGAGAAGGAGGCGGTCCGGATCGCGCACGAAATCGGCTTCCCCGTGATGATCAAGGCGGCCGCCGGGGGGGGGGGACGGGGGATGCGGGTGGCCCGGAACGACGTCTCCCTCGTCAGCAATCTCTATGCGGCCCAGGCCGAGGCGCAGGCGGCCTTCAAGGACCCCTCCGTCTACATCGAGAAGCTGGTCGAGCACCCGCGGCATGTCGAGATCCAGGTTCTCGGCGACGAGTACGGGAATCTGGTTCATCTGGGAGAGCGCGACTGCACGACGCAGCGCCGCCACCAGAAACTGGTCGAGGAATCCCCGTCCCCGGTCCTCACCGAGGATCTGCGCCGCCGGATGGGGGAGTGCGCCGTCCGGTTCGCCCGCGCCGCCCGATACACCAACGCCGGGACGGTCGAGTTCCTGGTGGACGACGACGGGAACTTCTTTTTCATGGAGATGAACGCCCGGATCCAGGTGGAGCATCCGGTGACGGAGATGGTGACCGGGATCGACCTGGTGAAGGAGCAGATCCGGATCGCCGCCGGCCGGCCGCTCGGCTACCGGCAGGAGGATGTCCGGCTCCGGGGCGCCGCCATCGAGTGCCGGATCAACGCCGAGGACTCGATGGACGGATTCCGGCCCTCGCCGGGGCTCATCCGCCGGTTCATCCTCCCCGGCGGCCTCGGGGTCCGCGTGGATACGCACGCCCACGCCGGGTACACGATTCCCCCGACCTACGACTCCATGATCGGAAAGCTCATCGTCCATCGCCCGTCCCGCGAGGAGGCGCTCCTCACCATGAGGCGGGCCCTCGAGGAGTTCGTGGTCGAGGGCGTGCAGACGACGATTCCGTTCTTCCTGGATCTCTTCTCGAACGCCCAGTTTCTTTCGAGCGACATCGACACCAATTTCGTGGAGACCTATCTCGGGAAACGGGGATAGGCCGTCCCGCGCCGGTCGGCGCGCCGGCGCCCCTGAGTCCCGGCCGTGGTCTGGAGACTGTCATGACCGCCTTTCGATGGATCCTGCTCCTGGTCGACATCCTGATCGCCCTCGCGCTGGCCGCCGGCCTTCTCGCGCTGGGGGCGGGGGTCGTTGCCCCGGCGGAGGTGTACCGCGGGCTGGACCGCGTCTACTCGAGCGGCGCCGCTTCGGCGGGACCCGGGCTGGTCTGGCAGCAGGGGGCCATCCTCGTCGGACTCTACCTGCTGCTCTCGCACGGGCTGTACGTCCTGCTGGCGATCATGGTCAGCCGCTACGACACCCACTTCCGCATCCGCTCGAACAACCTCGAGGTGACGATCGCGCTCTCGGCCGTGGAGGAGTCGCTGCGCCGGGCCGTCAAGAAGCTCCCCGAAATCTATGAGGTGTGGGTTCGCATTTACAAGGAGAAGGGCCGCGAGGACAAGCCGCTCCGCATCTACACCGGCTATTCGACGTATGAGGGAACCAACGTCAAAGAAGTGACCGACAAGATCCGGGAGGTGATCCGTCTGCGGTTCCAGGAAATCATCGACATCCCCCAAGAGCCGGAATTCGAGATCGCCCTCACCAAGTTCACCTCCAAGGAACCCCGAAAGGGGGACACGAGACGGACCACGGCCGGCGTAGAGGCGGATTTCCGAGGCCCCCAGTATCCTACGGACTACGACTATCCGGCGTAAGATGTTGTGCTGTAAGAGATAATCCGCACTCCCACGAATTGTTCCACTCATTGCAGGGATTCCCCTTCCCGGAATCGTCTCCTATGCTGAAGACCGTCCATGGCCGGCGACTGTCCGGTAACTCTCCGAGGATTCTACGGGAGATTCTGGGCCGGATCCGGAAGGCTCGCCGCTGCGTGGTTTCCAGTCACGTCCGGTGTGACGGAGACGCCGTGGGGGCGGGACTGGCCCTCGTCCATCTCCTGCGCAAGATGGGCAAGCAGGCCCATATGGTGACGGACGGGGGGCCGCCGGCGGAGCTGATGTTCCTCCCCGGGGCCGGCGGGATCGGCCGGGGACCGCGAGACTGCCGCCCTCCGTACGATCTGCTCTTTACCGTCGACTGCGGCAACTTGGACCGGCTGGAGCGGGTGCTCCAGGGGCTCCCGCCGGACGTGCAGGTGATCAACATCGACCATCACGTTACGAACACGCTCTATGGCAATGTGAACTGGATCGATCCCGAGGCCAGCGCCGTCGGCGAAATGGTCTACCGGCTCGTCCGCGCCGCCCGGATTCCCCTCTCCCGCGAGATCGCGATGCCGATCTACACGGCCATCGTGGAGGACACGGGCCGTTTCTCGTTCTCGAACACGCACGTGTCCACTCACCGCGTGGCGGCCGATCTTCTGGGGCATGGGGTGGACCCGGACCTGGTGCACCGGCACCTCTACGGGAGCCGGACGCTTCCCGAGCTGAAACTGCACGCCGCCGTGATCCGGAGTCTCCGGCGGAGTCCGGACGGACGCGTCGCTTGGATCCGGATGACCGACGCGATGTTCCGGAGCGCCGGGTATGTCCCCACCGACACCCAGGAGTTCGTCCAGGTGGCCAAGAATCTCAAGGGGGTGGCCGTGGCCATCCTCTTCCGGCCGCTGTCCCGGGACGGCGAGGTGAAGGTGAGCCTGCGGACCGACGGCTCGTTCGACGCGGCGAAGTTCTGCACCCGTCACGGCGGCGGCGGACACGTCCGGGCCGCCGGTGTGACCCTGCGGGGATCGCTCGCGTCGGTGGAGCGCCGGGTCGTGGGCGAGGTCCGCGCCAGGATGAAACGTGACCACGCTTCGTGACACCCTTCGCGCGCGGCTGGCCCTCGAACGGGCCTGCGGGGCCGATCTGCTCCCGGTTCCGCGCGCCGCGCTCGCGCGTCGTCCCCCCGCCGCCCCGATCCAGACTTCTGTCCGCCCGGGGGCGCCTCCCTCCGACCGCTCCCCGAGCCGTTCGGGCGGAACGCCGGCGGCGTCGAAGGCCGGCGTCCCGGTCTCGCCCGCCCTGCAGGTGAGCGTCGATCCCGTCAAGGCCGCCGCGCTCGCCGCGCTCGAGACCCGGGCGAAAGCCTGCCGGTTGTGCCGACTCTGCGAGACCCGGACGCAGGTGGTGTTCGGGACCGGGAACCCGGATGCCGACATCTGCCTGGTCGGAGAGGCGCCCGGGGAGGACGAAGACCGGCTCGGTGAGCCGTTCGTGGGGCGCGCCGGTCAGCTGCTGAACCAGATTCTGTCGGAGGCGGGACTGCGGCGGGCGGACGTCTACATCTGCAACGTGGTGAAGTGCCGGCCGTCGGTGCTGGAGAACGGGAGGCGGAGGAACCGCCCCCCCGAGCCCGAGGAGGTGGTGAGGTGCCAGCCGTACCTGCGGGATCAGCTGGCCCTCGTCCGCCCCAGGGTGATCGGCGCGATGGGCAAGTTCGCCGTTACGACCCTGCTGCGGGTGGATGCCCCGATGGGACAGGTTCGCGGGCGGTTTCAGACGCGCGACGGGGTGCCGGTGATGCCGACCTATCACCCCGCCTATCTGCTGCGGACGCCGGGCGACATCGGGATCGTGCGCGAAGATTTGAAGAAGATCGTGGCCAAGGTCGCCGAAATGAAGAGCAAGGGATAGTGTTGCTTTACGGTCATTGAAACCGAGGTTTGTCATGGCCAAGGCCGCCTGGGGACTGGACGTCAGCAACTTCTCGATCAAGGCCGTCAAGCTCGTTCGCTCCGGCAGTTCGGTCCAGCTCGCCGCGATGGACGTGGAGGACATCCCGCGTCCCGGCGAGGGGGAGGATCACGACCCCACCGCCGCGATGAAAGAGGCGATCGCGGAGATCGTCAAGCGGAACCGGATGAAGGACGCGCCGATCGTCTCCTGCTTTCCCTCCCACGCCGCCTTCAACCGGTTCATCAAGCTGCCGCCCGTCGAGGAGAAGAAGATCCCCGAAATCGTGCGGTACGAGGCCCAGCAGCACATCCCCTTCCCGCTCGACGACGTGATCTGGGACTATCAGAAGATCGACAAGGCCTACGAAGTGGGCGAGGAGATGGAGGTCGTGCTCTTCGCCATCAAGCGCGACATCGTCACGTCCTTCCTCGAGACCCTCCAGGGGGCGGAGGTGGTCGTGGACGCCCTCCAGTTCGCCCCGGTGGCCCTGTACAACTACGTCATGCACGACCAGGACCCGGGGAATTCCTGCGTCATTCTCGACATCGGAGGCGACAACACCGACCTCGTGATCATCGACGGCGAGAAGTTCTGGATCCGGAACCTCCCGATCGCCGGAAACGACATCACCAAGGCGCTCCAGAAGAAGTTCCAGATCCCCTACGACGAGGCCGAGAAGCTGAAGGTGAACGCGGCCCGTTCCCCGCAGGCGACGAAGATCTTCGGGGTCATCCAGCCCGTCCTGCGCGATCTCGTGGGCGAGGTGCACCGCTCGATCGGTTACTACAAGTCGCTCTCCAAGACCGCGAAGTTCGACAAGATACTGATGGTCGGGAGCGCGTCGAAGACGCTGAATTTCCAGAAGTTCCTGTCGCAGAACCTGCAGATGACGGTGAATCGCCTCTCGAAACTCGGCAATCTCGAGGCGGGTTCCCGGGTGGACGACACGAAACTCCAGAACACCCTCTGCTCTCTGGGCGTGGCGTGCGGTCTCGCCCTGCAGGGGCTGGGGGTCGCTTCCAACAAGATCAACCTGCTGCCGCCCGAGATGATCCGCAAGAAGGAGGCCTCGCAAAAGCGTCCGTTCGTCGCGGCGGCCGTGGGGGTCGTCGGGCTGCTGGTCGGCTACATGGCCATGTCGGCGGGCGCCAAGGCGACAGCCGCCCAGCAGAATCTGACCCGGGTGCAGACGGTTCTCGGCAGTCAGGAGGAGATGGAAAACAAGTACAAGAAGGTGCGCGGCCGGATTCCGCCGATCGAGGCCGCGCTCCGGGAGGTCGGAAAGGTGGCGCCCGAGCGGGATCTTTCCCTCAAGGTCCTGAATGCGATCAACCAGCTGCCGGCCATCCAGAGGAACGGCGATCTCGCCGTGGCGGAGGAGGAGAAGCTCTGGATTCTCTCTCTCGGAGCGGAGTCGTACGACGAGATCGTGGAGGTGCGGACGCCCAAGATTCCGGAGGGGATGACCGCCGAGCAGGCCGAGAATCCCGAGTTTCTTTCCCAGGCCGAATTCGTCGTGGAACGACGGAAGACCCCCCGGGTGCGGATCATCGCGGTGGTCGGGATCGCCTGTCGCAAGAACGCCGAGGGGAAACCGGATGTGTCGGCCTCCCAGCAATGGGTGAAGGACAAGCTGGTCAACCCCATTGCCGAGAAGTTCACGGTCGACAAACCCTCCCCCGTGCCGGATCCGGCCGATCCCATCGAGAAGCTGGTCACCAAAGAGCACGAGACCGGCTCCGGAGGGGGGGGATTCGGCGGCGGGCTGGGGGGAGGGGTGACCCCGAAGGGCGAGGGACGCTACTTCCGGTTCAACGTGCAGTGGAATCTGATCGTCGGAGTACGGGAGCGCGCCGAGGCGAAGAAGGCCCATGATGCGGCCGCTCCTTCGTCGACGCCGGCCGAGGCCGCGCCGACCCCTCCGCCGAAAGAGGGCTCCAACAACAAGTAACCCCCAGGGGAAGGAAGCGGTCATGGACAAGATGAAGGGGAACGGGTTCGTGGTGGGGATCAGCGTCGTTTCCGTCGCGATCGTGGGCGCTTTCGTCTACCTTGTTCTCGGCGCCTGGAACGCGGCCGGGCAGGCCGAAGGAAGCGTGCTGTCCAAGCGATCGACGATCGACGGCCTCGGCTCCCGAAACGACATTCCCGGGGACCGGTGGTGCAAGTCCGCCGAGGAGTACGAGACCGCCGCGAAGACCGAGTATTCGAGCTGTCTGAAGTTCTACCGGGAGGCCGACAAGCGCCTCGAGCGCTGGTTCGAGAAACTCGACACCCAGCCGGAGGGCCTGCCTTCACAGGGCGACCTGAAGACCGAACTGGCGACGGGGATCAACGGCCTGAAGACGATGCTGCAGGGCGCCTCGATCGAAGTGGGATACCCCAAGGCGGCCGCCACGGGCTTCGGAGCCGCCTCCGGCGGTTCTGAGGAGCAGGGCGGTTTCGTGCTCGAGGACCCCACGGCCGACAGCAAGACCGACATGAAGACGATGATGAAACACTTCTGGATCCAGAAGCACATCGCCGAAACGGCCAGGGCGGCGAAGGTCGTTCGTCTGGAGAAGATCACCTTCCCCCCCCCCAAGATCGAGAGCGGCGGAGCGGGCACGACGCCCGAGCAGGCCCGTCTCGAAGCCATCGGACTCCCGCACAACCTCGGCATCTACTTCCAGTTCCGGGTGGAACTCCTCAGCAAGAACGAGGACGTCCCGGTGTTCCTCGCCCGGCTCTTCGAGTACGATCCGAAGACCTCGTACTGCCTCAGGATCCGGGACTGGACGATCACCCAGACGAAGGAGGCGCTGGCCGCGTTGCCCGACCGCAAGTCGGTCGACGTGCCGGAGACCGACAAGGATACCTGGACTCCTCCCCCCACGCCGGTCCAGACCATCCGCCTGAGCGTCACCGGAGACGTGCTGGACTTTGAGATCAAGGACACGGAATGGAAGGGCGACGCCGGATCGGACGGGGTGGCGGCCGTTCCTGCTCCGGGGCAGTAGTCCCGGGCGGAGCTCCGGAGCGATTCAGACTGGAGGTTGAGGATGGACCTGAAATCACTGGGAAGCAGGCATGGCGAAAAGATGGCCCTCGGGGCCGCGGTTCTTCTTTTCCTCGCGTACTTCGTCTACAGCGCCATGTTCGGCGGGGCGGACCCCACCCAGGCCGGATTGATGAAACTCGTGTCCGACATCGAGGGAAAGCTCGGAACTTCCGAACCCCCGGCGAATCCGCGACTGGGCTTCAGCAAGGACGTCAACGACTCATGGACGAAGCGCCTCCCCATGGAGCCGGCGAACAACTGGATTGCCTACCACCCCGTCAAGTTCGAGCCGAAGCTGGTGAAGGTGGTGGTCGAGGGTCCCCATACTTTGCTGGCCCCCAAGGCCTCGGAGCCGTCGGTCGATTTCGGAAAACTCACCCTGTCCTGGGAGCCCGACGACCGCTCCACGGCCGAAGTGAACGGTTACGAGGTGGCCCGCAAGGGCGGGCCCGACAAGGACTGGCGTCTCCTGACGACCGAACCGATCGACGCCGGCTCCTATGACGACCAGGACGTCGTCCCGAAAATCACGTACACCTACCGGGTTCGCGCCGTCACCGAGGACAAGAAGGCGAAGGCCCGCGAGAGCGACTGGAGCAATGAGGTTTCCGCCATGGCCATGGGGGTCATCGAGCTGCGACTGACCATGGTCGGGGGAGACGCCGCCGCGCTCCAGGCCAGCGTCCTCATCCGGAAATTCGTTCGGGGCAAGTGGGAGGAGAAGAACTACTTCGTCAAGAAGGGGGAGAAGATCGGACAGGTGGAGAAGCGCCGCGAGGGCAACCAGGTCGTTGCTGTCGACATGAGCACGGGGTACACCTTGGTCGAGATCAAGCAGGAGAAGAAGAAACGGACCCGGATCGTCCCGGGCTACAAGGAGGTGGACGGAGTCCGCGTTCCCGACGACAAGGAGATCGTCGAGGAAATCAAGGAATGGCAGATTATCTACAAGGACGAGGAGGGGAAACTGTGCGAGCCGCTCTGGAGAACGGACACCGCCGGAGGGGGAAGCGGCAGCCCGCCGAAGAAGGACGAAAAGAAGGAGAAGAAGTGACGGGGCGGACGGGCCGGGGTCACGGGTCCGAGGTACGAGACAAGAGGTAACAGGCAGGAAGCAAGCCGCCGGGGATGAACCCCCTGCGGCTTTTTTTGTCGTCATTCCATCCCGGCGCAAGTCCCTCCGCACTTTTGACGATAGACGAACGGCGGGTATCGCCCCCCGCCTCGGCGACGGCCGTCGCCGCGGTCCCTTCGGGAATCAGGGCGCACGACCGGGTTGTCCTTCCGGCGATCGGCAGGGAAAGGGAGACGCTTCATGAGCATGCCATGCGTTCGCCGTCTCGGGTCCGTGGGAGCCTTCGCCCTGCTGGCGACGGCCGGATGCATGCGTTACGGGCCTCCGCCCCCGCCTCCCCCGATGATGATGCCGCCGCCTCCGCGCGCCGTGGCCCCTGCGCCGACCGACGAGCGGTCCGCCATCGAGAGCCGCATCCGTCAGCTCGAGAACGAGCTTCGCGGCGGCGGCTCCATGAACCGCGACGCCGCCGACGATGCCCTGGCCGCGCTGGGCGGGGGCGCCGGCGGAGGGAACAAGGACGCGCTCGCCGAAGGGTACGTCCAGGTGGCGCAGAAGTACTACAACGAACTGGAGTGGGAGAAGGCCAAGCAGAATCTCGAGAGCGCCCTGATGCTGAATCCGGATCACCCTGAGGCCCGACGCCTCCTCACGGAGGTCCGGGCGCAGCTCGGAGAGCATGTCCAGGGGGACGTCGGCGACATCATGCGTGACGCCCAGAACGAAGAAATCGTCAAGATGAAGCAGGGCCAGATCGCCGTGCAGAACCACTTCCGCAAGGGAGAGCGATACTTCCACGACGAAGACTACGAGAGCGCGGTCGAGGAGTTCACGCACGTCGTCGAGGCGGAAAAGTGGTTCCCGTTCAATGTCGACATGTCCGGCCTCGTCCGCCAGGCGCAGGACTATCTCGAACGCTCCAAGGAACTGGCCCAGGCCAAGGCGCGCGACAGCGAGCGCAAGCGCGAGGCGATGGTCCAGGAACTGGCGAAACAGGAGGAACAGAAGCGCAAGGACATGGTGATCGAGCGGATCAAGCGCCTGTTCGAAGAAGCCCAGAGCGAATTCGAGGCGGAGCGTTACGAGAGGGCCGAACTTCTGTGCGCCCAGCTCCTCAAGACCGACCCGAACAACAAGCACGCCCAGGAGCTCTACTCCATCGCCCGGGCCGCCAAGCATGCCCAGCGGGACAAGCGAAACCTCGAAGCCTACACCGAAGAGTGGCGGAAGCAGTTCGAGTCCATCAATATGAAGACGATTCCGGTGGAGGGGGTGGAATTCCCGGACGACTGGGACGACCGGGTGGCCGGTCGAGCCCAGGACGGCGGGACCTCCGCCGAGGAGAAGATGGCTCCGGAGGACCTGGAGATCGTCAACCGGATGAAGTCGCAGAACATCTCCCTGAACTTCTCCGAAACGCCGCTTCCCGAAGTCATCTCGTGGCTCCGCGAGTTCACCAACCTCAACATCGTCCTGAAGGGCGTGGACGACCCGGCGGGAATCAAGGTCACGTTCCGGGTGGACAACCTTCCGTTCGACCAGGCCTTCGACCTGATCCTGCGCATGTGGGAGCTCGGGTACAAGGTGGATCAGGGGGTCATTGTCGTCACGACCCGAGCCAACCTTGAAACCGAGACGGTGTTCCAGATGTACCGGGTCCAGGACCTGACGGCGGTCATCAACGACTTCCCCGCCCCGGAGATCAGTCTCGCCTCGCCCAGCGACGACACCGGCGGGACGTCCGTCGGCGGAGCGGCCCCGCCGCCGCCCGTCGGCACCGACGAGCTCATCGAGCTGATCAAGGGGAACATCGCCAAGGGGACCTGGGAGACCGCTCCGAACTCGATCGAGATCAACAACGGGCTCCTCATCGTCCGCCACACGCCGGCCACCCAGCGCCAGATCCAGACGCTCCTCTCGGACCTTCGCCGTTCCACCGGGATGCTGGTCAGCATCGAGTCACGATTCCTGACCGTCGAGGAGCACTTCCTGCACGACGTCGGCATCGACTGGCGGGGCCTCGACGCGGTCACGGACCGGCGTCAGACCACCATGGACGACTTCCAGAATCCCCCGTACAACTTCTTCAACGCGGAGAACAACCCCGGATCCAACAACGCCGAGCCGCTGGCGGGCATCGTCAGTTCCTACTCGGGTGGCGACATCCAGCTCCGCAGCCGGATCGAGAACCTGCTCACCAACGACCAGCTCATCTCGAACTTCTTCAGAACGATCTACTCGAACGCCGGCGGGGCCTCCCTCCAATTCACCCTCATCGACCCCACGCTGGTCGAGGCGATCATCCGCGCCGTCGAACGACACCAGCGCGCCCGCCTCCTCACCGCGCCGCGGGTGACGGTCTTCAACACCCAGCGGGCGAACATCTTCGTCGCGAACCAGTTCACCTACATCCGCGACTACGACGTGGAAGTGGCCGCCGATGCCGTCATCGCCGACCCCATCCCGGGCACCGTTCAGGACGGGATCACGCTCGACGTTCGGCCGACCATCAGCGCCGATCGGAAGTACATCACGCTGGAACTCCGGCCCACCGTCGCCGTTCTCGATCCCCCGCCCGTGATCAGCGGCATCTACCCGCTCTTCGTCCAGACGTTCCTCGGCCAGAATACCCTGCAGACCCTCGTCGCCCGCGTGCAGATCGAGACGCCCCGGATCCGCATTCAGAGGGTCCGGACGACGGTGACCATGCCGGACGGCGGAACGCTTCTGGTCGGCGGGCTGACGAACGTCTATGACGATCGGATCAACAGCGGGGTTCCGGTCGTGTCCGACATTCCGATCGTCAGCAGCCTGTTCGACCGAAAGGTCGAGGGGAAGCGGAAGCGGAGCCTGCTCATCCTGATCCGGGCGAAGATCATCATCATGGAGGAGGAGGAGGCGCGTCGCGCCAATCAGTAGAGTGTTGCGCCTTCCTTGACCCGGGCCGGGAGTCATGGTAGAGAGGACGCCATGAACCTCCCGATCTTCCGCGCCTTCCCCGTCTTTCTCGCCCCGGGCCTCGCGGCGGTTCTCGCGGGGTGCCATCCGACATCGCGGAGCGATCCCGTTCCGGGACCCCGGAGTTCCCTCCACGGAACCCCCGGTGTGGCCCCGCCCCGCGCCGTTCCGGCCGAGCCGTCCCCCGCGGCCGAAGAGCGGGTCACCTGTCTCGTCTCCGGCGAGTCGGTGGCGCGAGACGCGGCCCTGCGCGTCGTTCACGCCGGAACGCCGCGCTGGTTCTGCTCGGAACGCTGCCGGAGGCGATTCCTCTCCAATCCGGAGCACTACCTCGCCTCCCGGACGCCGGCGTCGCGCTGATCTTCCCGTTTGTGCTTGCACTCCCCCCCCGCGCCCTCGTACCATCGGGTGCATCGCGCGACATCGGAGGGGTCCCTTGGCGTCCTTCTACGAAAATCCGGATTCCTTCGCGCGGCTCCGCCACATCGCCAACAGCCTCGGCGGCGCCGAACGCAAGACCGAGCTTTTCGTGGCGATCTCCACCGTCCTGGACCCCCTGTTCCCGGGCGTCGAGTACTCGATCCTGACCCACGATCCGGTCAACGAGTCGTTCCTGCTCGAGTACGCCTCGCACCTTCCCGGCCCGCTGCCGCAGGTCATCGGGGACCCGGGGCCGCTGGCCGGAGTCTTCCGGAGCGGGACCCCGCTTCGCCCCGGTTCGACGGTCGCCCTCTCCCTCAACGGCGGGCCCCTCCCGGTTCTCACCGCCGATCCGCTCGTCCACCGCTCGCAGCCGGTCGGACTTCTGCTGATCCACCGGTACTCCGAGTCGGAAGCAGGGGACCCCGCGCGCTTCGAATGGCTCCCCCTCATCGCCGAACAGGCGGCCGCGCGTCTGACCCTCCTGGATCTGTATGCCGAGACGGAGATCGCCGCCGAGACGGGCAAGACGAAGCTCGAGGTGCTGCACGAGGTGGCGCAGCTCCTCACCCAGCTCGATCTCGATGTCCTGCTGACAAAAATCCTCGAATTGTCGCTGCACATCGTCAATGCCGAGGTGGGCTCCCTCATGTTGTGGGAGGGAAACGCCCTCGTCAGCAAGGTCGAGTGGGGGCTCACCGACGCCGTCGTGGGGGCGATCCGGCGGAAGGATGGACCGGCCCTGGCCGAGCAGGTTTCCCGCGAAGGGCAGGTCTGCTACCTTCCGCACCTCCGGGACGAGCCGGGGCTCGACCTCGCCGAGCTTCACGCGGGCGTCAACTCCTTCCTTTGCCTCCCGCTGACCACGAAGGAAAAGCCGCTGGGCGTCATCAACATCGTCAACGCCGAGGCCTCGCGCGAAGTGACGGAGCAGGACCTCGACGTCCTCCAGACGATGACCGACCTGGCGGCCATCGCGGTCGAGAACGCCATCCTCTACCGGAATTCGCTCGAGCGGGAGCGGATGGCGGAGCAGCTCAAGATCGCGAGCCAGATTCAGAAGAGCCTCCTGCCGGACCGGGCGCCGAAGATGCGGGGGCTGGAGATCAGCGGATGGAGCGCCCCCTGCGACGAAACCGGCGGGGACTACTACGATTTTCTCGGGACGCTCGAGACCTCCCTCGGGCTGGTCATCGGCGACGTCTCCGGGCATGGAATCGCCTCCGCCCTCCTCATGGCCACCGCGCGCGCCTTTCTGAGGGCCATGATCGACACGACCCAGGACCTCAGCCTGCTCTTCCGGATGCTCAACAACATGCTCGAGCGGGACATGGAAGACGACCGCTTCATGACGATGTTCCTCTGCATCCTCGACCCGGACGCCGCACGGATGTCCTACGTGAGCGCCGGACACGATGCCCCGCTCCTCTACCGGACGGCGGAGGACCGCTTTCAGGAGCTGGAGAGCACAGGCCCCCCCCTCGGGATGTTCCCGGACCTCGACTTTGAGACGGTGCAGGTGAACGGCCTGAAGGTGGGGGACGTCCTGCTCTTCTCGACCGACGGCGTCTGGGAGGCGATGAACCTGAACGGCGACTCGTGGGGGAGGGAGCGGCTGATGGAGGCCGTGCGCCGGAATCACCTGAAGAAGGCGTCGGAGATCATCGAGGCGATCGACAACGAAGTGCGGGAGTTCTGCGCCGGCGCCCCCCAGCACGACGACATCACCCTCGTCGTCACGAAGATCTCGTCCCCCCTCGACCACGCCCGAAGCCCCGACACGGCGCGGATCCGGATGCCGTCGCCGACGCCCCGTTAGCGCAACGGGCGCGGGGTCAGCACCAGCCACATCGTCGACTGCGCCCCGCCGCCGTGGGCCTTGAGGAAGGTGGTCCCGATCGTCTGGGGCTCGGCGCCGAATCGTCCGATCACCAGCGGCGTTCCCTCACGCACGATCAGGGAGGCGGAGAGCTCCGTCAACGGGACCGCCTTCGCCGCCGGGTCAGAGTGCGCCAGCCGGGGGAGGAGGTCGATCCGGATGCGCCCGCCGTCGAGCACGGTGGGCGTCACCTCAATCGTGAACGCGGCCCGCTGGACGGAATGGGACTCCGACACCGTGGCGGCGTTCCAGACCACGATGGAGACCGGTTCGAGAATCGTCTCGCCCACCGCAATCGACGCCGGACGGCCGCCGGGGGTGGTCACCGAGGTCAGCGAGCGGGTGCGGCCCTTCGTCTTCAGGATCGTGGCGTCGAGCAGCGGCGCGAAACGCGTCCCGCCCAGTCCCAGGCGCAATCCGTTTTTCGCGTACGCGTCTTTCACGCCTCCCCCGAGGACCGTCTCGTCCACCCCCTGCCAGAGGCCCTCGAATCCGGCGGCCTCCGCCTCCTGGACTTCGACCACCTCGACGTCGATCTGGACATTCTCGAAGTTCCGCTCCGTCGCGGGGTGCGGGCGTTCCTGGTGCGAACGACCGAAGGTCTCCTCGTCGGGTCGCGGGGTCCGCGTGGAGATTTCCGGATTCGTGCACCCTGCTCCGATCAGCGCGGCGGCGAGGGAGAGGGTGGGCCAGAGGGACCGGCATCGGGGCGTGTCCATGATCGTGTGTCCTTTGGGTGTCGGGTGGTAGCGGAGGGTCCGGCGCCAGCAATTGTATTTCCCCGGCCGGTGCCGGTCCAGTCAAACCGGTGTTCCTTGCTTGACGCCGCCCGTCCAAGGGCGTAGTCTGAATTCGTCAGCCGCCGGGGCGGGGCAGACGGGTGTCTGCGCCGGGTGTACGGGGACGGCCCGGGGCCGTCCGGAGGGAGGATGATGCGTGCCGGGCGATTCGGAATCTGGGTGTTTCTGACGCTGGCGACGGTTGCGCCGGGGGCCGGTCGACCGCTCCTGCGGGGCCAGGGATCGTCCGACTATCAGGAGGCGTCGTACGGCCTCGATGGACTTCTCGAAGATCCCGTGGCGAACTACGACGAACTCACGCGGCGGCAGGGGATCCTCGAAAACGTGCTGGGGGCCAACTTCGACGCCAACTTCAAGAACCGGGTCGCCGAGGACCTCGCCCGGATCCAGATGGCCCGCGGCGCCTTCCGGGAGGCGGTCCAGACGCTCATGAAGGCGCTGGAATCGGCCTCGGACGCGGGCTGGAAGGACGCGCTGGCGAACCGGCTCTGGTCCGCCGCGAGCCGCTCGGGCGACGCCGGACTCGTCCGGTCGGCGGGCTCGACGATCGTGACGCGCGTCCCGAAGAGCGCCTGCGCGGTGAAGCTCCAGAAAGGAGTTCCCTTTCTCGACGCCATCGGCAAGCCGCCCAAGAAGCTGGTCGCCACCGATCTGAAGGGGATTCCGGTCGATCTGGCCGCGCTCAAGGGAAAGTTCGTCTGGGTCTATTTCTGGGAGGCGGGCTCCGATGCTTGCTCCCAGGACTTCCCCAACGTGGTGGGGCTCAGGCGCGAGCGCGAGCAGGACACCGACTTTGTCATCCTCACGGTGGCCAAGGGGGGAACGATCGAGAGGGTGAATGAGTTCCTCACGCCGCAGAGCGCCGAGGGGATCACGGTGGTCCACGACGTGAAGGGGGACCTCTCCAGGTCCTGGGCCGTCAAGACAACGCCGGTCTCGTTCATCATCGACGAGACCGGAAAGGTCCGCTTCGCCGACGTCTCGGACGCCGGCGTACGGGACCTCCTCAAGGACTATGCCTTGCGGAAAAAACTCGCGGGCAAGTGAGGTCCCCCCGATGATTCGTGCGGCGATACTGGGCGCCAGCGGGTACGCGGGAAACGAACTCATCCGTCTCGGGCTCCGGCACGGCGGAATCGAGTTCGTCGCCCTGAATTCCGAAAACCATGCCGGCGAGCCGGTCTCGAACGTGGTTCCGGAGGCTCCCCGCGAACTGCGGTTCACGAACCGCCCGGTGGGGGAGCTGAACGCCGACCGGTGCGACGTCGTTTTCTGCGCGATGCCGGCGGGGTTCGCGCTCGAGACCGCCCCCCGGCTCACCTCCCGGGTCATCGATCTCTCCGCCGACTTCCGGGCGGACGAGAACGTGCCGTACGGCCTCCCGGAGCTCTTCCGCGCCGCGCTCCCGCGGGCCCGGATCGTGGCGAACCCCGGCTGCTACGCCACGGCCGCCATCCTCTCGGCCTGGCCGCTGGTGCGCCATGAACTGGCCGGCTCGCTCATCTTCGACGGCAAGTCCGGGTACAGCGGGGCGGGTCGCGCGCCCGCCTATGTCAACGACCCGGTCCACTTCACGGACAACACGATCGCCTACAAGCTCACCCAGCACCGGCACCGGGCCGAGATCGGCCGCGTGCTCCGGCACGCCGTCGGCTTCACCCCGCACGTGATTCCGACCTTCCGCGGCATCCTGATGACGACGCACTGTCTGCTGCGAACCGTGCATCTGCATGACCGGCCGGACACCTCCCCGGAGAAGTGCGGCCAGCAGATCCGCTCCCTGTTCCACGAGGTGTACGACCGGGAACCGTTCCTCCGGTTCGTCGAAGATCGCCCCCCCGAACTTCACGACGTCCAGGGGACGAACCTCTGCGCCCTCGGCGGGTTCGAGGTGGACGAGACCGGTCGGGCGGTCGTGATCGCCACGCTCGACAACCTGGTCAAGGGCGCCGCCGGGCAGGCGATCCAGAACATGAACGTCATGTTCGGCGAGGCGGAGGGGCGCGGGTTGACCGATCTCACGCCGTTCCCGGCGGGGAGGCGCGGCCCGTGACGCTCTGGGACAAGGGCGGGCCGGTCGATGCGGCCATCGTCCGCTTCTGCACCGGAAACGACCCTGAACTCGATGCGGTGCTCATCCCCTTCGACGTCGCCGGGAGCATCGCGCATGTCCGGATGCTCGGACGGCTGCGGCTCCTGACGGCCCGGGAGGTGGCGCGGCTGCGGCGCGAACTGACCGCGATCCGGGCGCTTCACGAGGCCGGCCGGTTTTCGATCCGCCCCGAGGACGAGGACGTTCACACGGCCATCGAGCGCCGCCTGACGGAGCGGCTGGGCGATACCGGACGACGGGTCCACACCGGCCGGTCGCGCAACGACCAGGTCCTCACGGCGCTCCGCCTGTACGGTCGCGAGACGCTTCTCGACGTGACGGAGGCCGCCCTGGCGCTGGGGGCCTCCGCGGCCCGTTTCGCCGCCCGGCATGCCCGCACCCCCATGCCCGGCTACACCCACACGCGGCGGGCGATGCCCTCCTCGTTCGGGTTCTGGGCGGGCGCGTTCGCCGAGGCGATCGTGGACGACGTGGCGGGGCTCCGCGCGGCCTGGGACCTCCTCGACCAGTCCCCGCTCGGGGCGGCCGCCGGGTTCGGGACCCTGCTCCCGCTCGATCGCGCGTTCACCGCCCGCCTCCTCGGCTTCTCCCGGGTCCAGCGCAACGCCCAGCACGTCCAGAACTCCCGGGGCAAGATCGAGGCCGCCGTCCTCGCCGCCTGCACCCAGCCGCTCGCCACCGCCCACCGGATGGCGGTCGACCTCATCTGGTACTCGACGCCCGAATTCGGATTCGTCCGGCTGCCCGACCGCTTCTGCACCGGCAGTTCGCTCATGCCGAACAAGCGGAACCCGGACGTGCTCGAACTCATCCGCGCCGCCTGCCCGGCCGTCTGCGCCGACGAGTTCCGGATCAAATCGCTTCTCGCCGGGCTTCCCTCCGGCTACAATCGGGACCTCCAGTTGACCAAGGAGCCGTTTCTCCGGGGACTGCGAAGTTCGAGAGACGCGCTCGCCATCGCGGCGCGGGTGCTGGACGGGGTGGAGGTCGATGCGGCGCGGGCCCGGGCCGCCTGCACCCCCGAGATCTTCGCGACCGATGCGGCCCTCGAGGCGGCCCGGCAGGGCGTTCCCTTCAGGTCGGCCTATCGCGCCGCCGCCGCGACGCTCGCGAGTCTGGCCGCTTCCGACCCCGCCGCCAACATCGCCCGGAAGCGCCATGTCGGGGCGCCCGGAAACCTGGACCTTCGGACGACGCGCGCCGCCCTGGGCGCGCAGGGCCGCTGGGTCCGCTCCACCCGCGCCCGGATCGCGCGGGCGATGAGGAATCTGTGATCGATGCCTGACGCCGCTCCCCGCCTGCAGCTCCGCTTCACCCATCTCGACGTCGGCGTCGCCTCCACGATCCAGGACTTCGCCGACGAACTCCTGCGCGCGTTCGGGGAGCGATGCGGCTCGCTGGCCGTGGTGGGGAGCGCCGCCACCCCTCTTTCTCGACGAGGTGCGGATCGAGGATCTCGACCGCGTCGCGCCGCTCGGGGAGAAGTACGGCCCCCGGATGATCACGGCCCCGCTCTGCTTCACGGTGCCGTACGTGCAGATGTCGCTCGACTCCTTCCCGGTCGAGTTTCTGAATCTGCAACTCGAACACGTCACGATCGCCGGGAAAGACCTGCTGGGGGAGTACACGGTCGATCCGACCTTCCTCCGGCTCGGGTGTGAACGTGAACTCAAAGGGACGGTGCTCCAGCTCCAGCAGTACCGGGTGCGCGCGGCCGGGAAGATGGACGAACTGCCCGAGATTCTGCACGAGGCCTTCTCCGCCCTGACGCCGGTCCTGCGCGCCCTCCTCGTGCTGGCGAAGGTGGAGGTCCCCCGCAGTCGTCCGCGGCTCGTGAGCGTCACGGGGTCCGCCTACGGATGCGACGTCAGCCCTTTTCAGCGTCTCCTGGATCAGCGCCTCAGCGGGCGTCGCCTCCACCCCACGGAGCATCGGGCGGTGTTCGAGCGGTTTCTGAAGACGGCGATGCGGCTGGCCGAGATCGTGGATCAGATGAGTCTCTGAAGACATGGAAGAGGGTTCCTGGGTTTTCGCCGCGATTCTGGCCCTTCTCCTGACCCGGATGGGGCTCCGGTGGCGTCGTCGTCTTCGGCGCGTACAGGAGGGGGCGCGCCGCCGGCCGAGGCGGCGTCCCGCCGGCTGGCGGATCGGGCCTTTCGGGGGCGGGTGGGGGAAGCCGAAATACAGTCCGTACGGGAGGTGGTAGGGCGACATGTCCGACGATCTGCGGCAGGCGAGACTGAAGAAACTGGCGGCCCTGCGGGAGCTGGGGCTGGATCCGTACGGGCAGCGTTTCCCGGGGGCGATCCCCGTCCGCGAGGCGCTCGGGCTCTTTGTCGAGGGCCGGGAAGACGTCGCGGTCACGGTCGCCGGCCGTCTCATGGCGCTGCGGAAGATGGGGAAGGCCCAGTTCGCCGATCTTCACGATATCACGGGGAAGATCCAGGTCTATGTCCGCGAAGACAAGATGGACCCGGCGCAGGCGGCGCGATTTCCCCACCTCGACCTCTACGATCTCCTCGGCGTCTCCGGGACCCTCTTCCGGACCCGGACCGGCGAAGTCACGATCGCGGCGCGCGAACTGACCCCGCTCGCGAAGGCGCTCAATCCACCCCCGGAGAAGTGGCACGGACTGACGGACGTCGAAGTCCGGTACCGCAAGCGCTACCTCGATCTCATCGCCAACCCGGAAGTGCGGGAGACGTTCCTCCGGAGGACCCGCATCATCGCCTCGATCCGGCGGGAACTGGACGCCCGGGGGTTCGTCGAGGTCGAGACCCCGATGATGCATCCGATCCCCGGCGGGGCGGCGGCGCGGCCGTTCATCACGCATCACAACAGTCTCGACATGGACCTCTACCTCCGGATCGCCCCCGAGCTCTACCTGAAACGTCTGCTCGTCGGGGGATTCCCGAAGGTCTACGAGATCAACCGGAACTTCCGGAACGAGGGATTCTCGACGAAGCACAATCCTGAATTCACGATGATGGAGGTCTATGAGGCCCTCGGCGACTACTCGACGATGATGGAACTCACGGAACAGCTCGTCGCGACCCTGGCGCGCGAGGTGTCTCCCGCCCACCGGATCCCGTTCGACGGCGCCGTCTACGACTTCACCCCTCCCTGGCGCCGGGTGGCTTATATGGACCTGTTCCGGGAACACGCCGGGGTGGCCTGGGGCGATGCCGCGGCGATCCGCGCGAAGGCGGCCGCGGCGGGCCTTCCCACCGGTTCCCGGCCGGTGGAAGCGGTCGCCAACGACCTGTTCGAGAAGTACTGCGAGCCGACGCTCACGGGACCGGTGTTCGTGATCGACTATCCCACGGCGATCTGTCCCCTGACGAAGGCGAAGCGGGACCGGCCGGAGATCTGCGAGCGGTTCGAGGCGCACGTGGCCGGGATGGAGATCGCCAACGCCTTCACCGAACTCAATGATCCGATCGACCAGCGGGCCCGGTTCGAGTGTCAGCTGGCCAACAAGGACGAGGGGATGGCCCGGATCGACGAAAACTTCCTCGACGCCCTGGGCTACGGAATGCCTCCCGCCGGCGGGCTCGGGATCGGGATCGACCGCGTGGTGATGCTGCTCACGAATTCGAAGTCGATCCGGGATGTGATCCTGTTTCCGATGATGAGGGAGCAGGAAGCATCCTGATCCGGGGGGGCTTTCGTGCCGCGACGATTCAAGGTCCACTTCCTGACATCGCCTGCAACGCCGGAGCAGATGAACGAGATGCTCGATGCGATCGGGGACTTCGTGAAAGTGGCTGTTGATGTCCGGAAGGAGGTCCTCGCCGGTGGCGGGGCCCTTCATGCCGATTGTGAGGAAGTACTTCTCGAACGGGGGAGCTTGCCCGACGACGTGTGGGGAGCGGACTGGGTCCCGAGAACCCGCTCCGTGAAGTTCGAGGCGTTGATCAACATCCGACCCCGTCTGGGGAATCGATCCACGACCCTTCAGGATCAGGCGCTCTGCAAGAAGGTGGAAACTGTGGTCAGGGCTCTGCTGGAGGGTGTGTGAGCGACTGGGACGATCTGAAGGAAAGGTATCTGCGAGACACGCCGGAGCGCCGCCTCGGGGCTCTGGCGGCCAATATGGCTCGCGTCAGTTCGTTCTCCGACCGGGAGGAACACGCCGGTGCGGTGGAGCACATGCTCGAGGAGTCCGAACGCCTGATCGAGTGGACGGCGCCGGAGGTGACACCCGAGCGGGGAGAATCCCTCGTCGATCTGCAGATCGGGATTGCCCGATGGCTCCGAACCTGGCCCTTCCCATGGCGGGATCCCTCCCGGAGACAATCGCTCGCCGCCGAGGCTCGCGCCTGGTCGGACAGGCTGCTTGAGATGTCCGGGCTACTTGGCCGATAATCCCTGCGTCCCCGATGTACAAACTCTTCCTCGCCTTCCGCTACCTCCAGTCCCGAAAGATCGTCTTCTTCGCGGTCATGGGCCTCGCCGTCGGCGTCATGACGCTCATCGTCGTCACCTCGGTCATGGGCGGGTTCGCGGACGACCTCCGCGACCGCATCCGGGGGACCTCGGCGCACCTCAACGTCTCCACCTATGCCGGGGAGTTCATTCCGGAGCCGGACCGGCTCATCGAGTCGATCCGCCGGATCCCGCACGTCGTGGCCGTGTCGCCGAAGATCGAGTGGCTCGTTCTGCTCGGGGACGGCAAACAATACGCCTGGATGGTGGGGATCGACCCGGTGCAGGAGTGCCGGGTGGGGAAGCTGGCGGAGTACATGAGAGACGGGCATCCGGCCGCATTCACCTTGCCGCCCGATCTGACACCCGAGGAGGCGAAGAACCCCGGGGCGATCATCGGTTCGACCCTCTTCGGTTACTTCGACGACAAGGGCGACTTCGGGATGCAGGGGGTCCCGCTTCGGATGACGACGATTCGTCCGGAGGGAAGGCTGATTCAGCCCCGCCAGACGACCTTCACCATCGTCGCGAGATTCGAGTCCGGCTTCGACGAGGTGGACAGTACACACATCTACGTGCCGATCGAGGCGGCCCGGAGGTACCTCGGAGTGGAGAAGGAGAAGGGGGTCACGCACCTGTCCGTCGCCCTGGACGACTACAGCAAGGCGGAGGAGGTGCGCGACTCCATGCGGACCGCGATCCGCAAGTACGGCTTCTTTGAAGTACGCACCTGGGAGGACGAGAAGCGCTTCCTCGTCAATGCCGTCTATCAGGAGCAGGGGCTCGTGGTGCTCCTGCTCTTCTTCATCTCCCTCGTGGCCGGATTCATGATTGGAGCGCTCCTGAGCATGATGGCCCGGGAGAAGACCCGGGACATCGGAATTCTGCGGTCTCTCGGGGCCAGCCGGACGGGAATCGTCGGTCTCTATGTTGGACAGGGCGTCATTCTGGGACTTCTGGGCGCCGCGCTCGGCCTGCTCTTCGGCTATCTTCTCGTCGAGAATCTGAATCCGATCGCGGATCTCATCGATCAGTGGACCGGATGGCATCCGTTTCCCAAGAGCATCTACTTTCTCAGCGAGATTCCAACCCAGCACCGTCCATCGGTGATGTTGCGGATCGCGCTCGCCGGTTTCGGCACCGCCGTCTTCTTCAGCATTCCGGCCGCGCTCCGGGCCTCCCGCCTCGATCCGGTGGAGGCGTTGAGATACGAATGACCCCTATCTTCACCGCCCGCAACATCCACAAGCGCTACGTCGAGGGAACCACCACCCTTCACGTCGTGCGCGGGATCGATCTCGACGTGCAGCCGGGCGAGATTCTGGCGATCGTCGGGCCGTCGGGCGCGGGGAAGAGCACGCTGCTGCACATCCTCGGCCTGCTGGACCGGCCGGCGGAAGGCTCCTTGAGGTTTCGTGACACCGTGCTCACCGACCTTTCTGCGGGCCGGCAGGCCTCCTTCCGGAACGAGAAGTTCGGTTTTGTGTTCCAGTTCTATCACCTGATCCCCGAGCTCACGGCCGTCGAAAACGCCATGCTTCCCCGGATGATCGCCTCGCCGCTTCTGTGCTGGCCCGGTCGGCGGTCGAAGGCCCGGGCCGATGCCGTGCAGTGGCTCACCCGTCTCGGTCTGGGGGAGCGTCTCCGGCACCGGCCGGGCCAGCTCTCCGGCGGAGAACGCCAGCGGGTCGCCATCGCGCGCGCCCTCTGCAACGACCCCGAGATCGTCTTCTGCGATGAGCCGACGGGGAACCTCGACACCGCCACCAGCCTCCAGATCCAGGAACTGTTGTGGGGGATGAATCGCGACCTCGGAAAGTCGTTCGTGATCGTCACGCACGACGAGCGGATCGCCACCCGGGCCCACCGGGTCCTCCACATGGTGGACGGGATGTTCGTCGGGGCGCCCGGCTTGAGCGAGTCGACGCCGCTCTTGACACCTCTGCAGGGTCCCGGATAATCTGCGGGGCCTACGACCCTGCAGGATCGGAGGTGCGCCATGTCCGAGACCGACCGGGGCGACGCCGCCCCGCTTCCCACACCTTCCCCCTCGCCTGATCGCGACAATCTGTTCGGCAAGACTCTCATCCGCGAAGGGGTGCTCGACGAGGAACAGATTCGGACGGCGGTCCGCACCCAGAAACAGATGGCGGCCCAGGGGATCAGTTTGCGCCTCGGGGAGGTCCTGGTACGTCAAGGGCTGTTGACGGCGGACCAGGTCAGGCAGTTTCTCCAACTCGCCGGAAAGCAACTCCTCCACTGCCCAAAGTGCGGTCGAAACTTCAACGTCAAGAACTGGCGACCGGAGCGGGAAGTATTCTGCCCCACCTGCTCCGTCCACCTTGTTCCCCCTCACTCCGATCTGACCATCGACGCTCACGAGACGCACGACTCCATGCCGTCGGTTCGGGTTCCCGACGACGCCCGCGATCGACAAGGGAAGCGGTTCGGGCGCTACCGCCTTCTCGAGGAGCTGGGGCGCGGGGGGATGGGCGTCGTGTGGAAAGCCTGGGACACCCAGCTCAAGCGCATGGTGGCCCTCAAGCAAATTCTGCACGAGGATCGAGGCGATTCCTCCGATGTCGCCCGTTTCATGCGCGAGGCCAGGCTCGCCGCCAAGCTCCGGCATCCCCACATCGTCTCCGTCTACGACGTGGGGATGGAGGAAGGGCATCATTTTTTCACGACGGAGTTCATCGCCGGTCAGTCGCTCGATCGCCTCATGGGCGTCCGGGAGGGGGCGGCGCGTCGAAAGCCCGTGTCCGTGAAACAGGCCCTGCTCTGGGTGAAGACCGCGGCCGACGCGCTCGCGTATGCCCACGCCCAGGGCGTCGTGCATCGTGACGTCAAGCCCGGGAATTTCCTTATTGACGGCAAAGGCCACCTCCATGTCATGGACTTCGGGCTGGCCAAGGAAGTCGATCTGGAACCCCACGCCCGCAGGAAGGGGGAGGCCTTGACGATGAGCGGGGCCATCCTCGGCACGCCCCAGTACATGAGCCCCGAGCAGGCGACCGGCGCCAGGGGAGGGGTCGGACCGGCCAGCGATCAGTTCTCACTTGGGGTGGTGCTCTACGAACTGCTGACGGGGCGCGCCCCTTTTCAGGGTCAGACCCTCCTCCAGTTGCTCAAGCGCATCGAGCGCGACGAACCCGCTCGGCCCTCGAGTGTGGCCCCGCGCCTTCATCGCGATGTCGAGACCCTTTGCCTCAAGGCCCTTGAGAAGAATCCGACGCGTCGATACTCCACGATCGCCGACTTCGCATCGGATCTGCAGCGCTGTCTTGACGGGGAGCCGATAGAGGCGCGACCGATATCCGCGGTCGGCAGGCTCTGGCGTCGGGCCGTCAAGCACCGCGCGGCCGTCATCCCGGTCGCCGCCGCGCTGGTCGTCGTCGGAGGGGTCGTGATCGGGCAGTCGGTCTCGGAGCGGTCCCGCCGGATCCGCGTCGCGGGACAGATTGCCGATGCGCAGAAGTGCCTCGCCCGGAGCGACTTCCGCGGCGCGAACGACCTCCTCCTCGCCGCCGCCGAGAGCGATCCGGAACAGCCGGAGGTGCCTCTCCTGCTCGAGAAGGCCAGGGCGGGACTGCAGTCGGTCGAGGAGCGCCGTCGGAGCGAGACAGACCTGGCCAAGGCGGGTGAACGAAAGGCCGTCGAGGAGAGCAGATCCGTCAAAGAGAAGCAGCAGCGACGGACGCAGGCCTTGGGGGTTCTCAAGACGGCGGAGGCGATCGTGAAGGAGGCGTCGGCCTATCTCTACAGGACCGGTCCGCTGGATCCCATGCGGAAGGATATCCTCGTCGCGATGCCCGCGTTCGACGAGGCTCTGCGCATCGACCCCGACCTCGCGGACGCCTATTGGGCGAAGGGACGGGCCAACGAACTGCTGTTCGACAAGACCGAAGCGATGAAGAACTACGACGCCGCTCTGGAGAGAGACCCGGAGTTCGCCCTGGCTCTCGCCGATCGTGCACGGCTTCATGTCGACGCCTGGGAAGAGGCGTTTCTGACGAATCGCTCCCGGAACAGGGAAACGGAGGAGCCGAATGCCCACCTCCGGCGGGCGGCGGCCGACCTCGAGCGGTTCCTGAAGAAGTCCTCCCTTCTCAGCGGGCGGATGAGAATCGAGGCTTGCCTCGTGGAAGCCGTATGGCCCATCACGCAGTCGAATCCGGCCGGGGCCGAGGAACTCTGCGACCGCTACCTCAGGGAATTCGGCGAGAGCACCCTGGGCGTTGAAGTATTCTACCGTCTCAAGGGGATGACGCAGTCCATGAGGAATCCCAAAGAGGCGGTGCAGAGCCTGACGAAGGCGCTGGGAATCCGCCCGAATTATCCGGAGGCTCTGCAGCTTCGAGGGACGATCCACGACTATTTCGGAGACCTTGATGCCGCGGTCGCGGATTATTCGGCGACGCTGAAGATGCACCCGAGGTCGGCCTATGCCCTCAGCGTCCGAGCCTTCGCCCGGGTCCGGATGGGAGACGAGCAGGGCGCTCTCGAAGATGAGACGGAGTGGATCAGAGTTTCTCCGGAGGATCCCCATTCCTGGTATGCCCGCAGCGTCGGACGCTACCGGACCGGGGATGTCCGGGGCGCCCTCGCCGACCTCGACGAGTGCCTGAAACGGGATCCTCGCCGCGTCCAGGCGCTGACCAATCGGAGCGCCGCTCGAGCCGATACCGGCGACTTCGCCGGGGCGCTGGAGGACCTGAATCTCGCCCTGGAGATCGATCCGCGCTGCGTGATCGCCCTTCTCAACCGCGGAGCGGTCCGGCGGGACCGGAGGGAATTCAACCTGGCCATCGCGGACTTTACGGAAGTGTTGAGGCTCGATCCGAGGTCGGCGGACGCTCATCTGGAACGCGGTCGCGTCTACTACGAGCAGGGGGACTACTCACGCGCCGTATCCGATTACGGCGAGGCGCTGAAGTTCAAGCACGGCGACATCGATCTCCTGTACGAACGCGGCCGCAGCCTGCTGGAACTGGGCGAGTTCGATCGCGCCTTGGCTGACTTTGAGGAGGGTGTCCGCCTCGATCCGAATCGGTCGGAACTGCACTTCGGCGTCGGGGCGGCCCGGCAGGGGAAGGGGGACCTCGATGGGGCTCTGGCCGGATATGACAAGGCCCTCTCCCTGGCTGGGTCGGCGAGCCCCCTGCACCCCCGGATCGAGGAGGCCCGCCGGGCCGTTCTGTCCGCGCGTGCCGCGGGCATCGCTCCTCCCGCCGGCGGCAAGACTCCGGAGAGCCCGGGCGAACCGCCAGGAGGCGAGCCCGACCCCGCGCGATCCGCCGAACATGACCGACGCCTGCTCGACCTCCGAAGGAAGGCCGCTCGGGGCTATTTCGAAATCGCCGAGGGGTGCGTGAGTCGCAAATGTTTCGGGGTGGCCCAGGCGTATCTGGCGCTTACCCTCGCCCATGACTCCGATCACGAGAAGGCCCGGAAGAGAAGCGGACAGCGCCGCTCCGGAACCGGATGGGAGAGGGATCCGAAGGCGAAGATTGTCACCACGGACCAGGTCACGGACGACGTCGCCTATCAGGTGCGAGAGACGGCGCAGGAGAAGAAGAGAATCGTGGATCAGAGTGTCGCGGCCGACCTGGTCTCCCTCGCGGAGTGGTGCGCCGGCGCCGCGCTCCCCTCCGTGGCGGCCTCCGATTTCACCCGGGCGCTCGACTACGACCCGGACAACGCCAAGGCCCGACAAGCGCTTGGATTTCTCCGGGTCGGGGAACGATGGGTCTCGTCCGGCGTGAAGGAAGCCGACGAAGCGATGGCGGCCGAACTCCGGGCCGCGGAAGAAGGGGAAATCGTCAATGAACCCACCGCCGTCGAAAAGGGCGCCATGGTTCACCTGAGCAAGCGGCGTTCGAAGCACTTTCTCGTCCAGGGAGACGCGAATCAGGAACAGATCAAGCGGCACGTCCGCCTCGCCGAGACGGTCTACGCGCGGTTTCTGCACGACTTCGGCGTCACGGAGGAGCGACTGGGTCGGGACTATGAGGTCATCCATCTGGCGACCGAGGCGGACCACCGGAATTACGTGGATACCCTGACCGATCTCTCTCCGGAGCGAAAGGAGTGGATCAAGAAGCACGCGACGGGCTACCTGAGTCAACAGCGATGCGAGTGGTTTGACCGGGACGGGAAGGAGGAGGAGGATGCCACGATTCACGCGGTCGCCCACATGCTGCTTTCAAAGGTGTCGGGCCTGAGATGGTGTGGAAGTCCCTGGCTCTGGGAGGGAGTCGCCTTTTTCTACAGCAACTCGCTTCTCGGCACCGCGACCTCCTGCTGCATGGGGTGGGAGCAGGTGTCCGGCGCCGTCGGGTTCGGGGGAGGAGACACCACCGTTTGGAAGGAAAGGATGCGCGAAATAGTCGTCAAGGGAGAGGACGCGGACATCTTCGGGGTCTTGAACGGTTCCCTCGACACGGTCAACCGGCCTCAGATGGGGAAGGCGTGGAGCCTGGTCGATTTCTTTCTGGCGGTCCCTTCGCGGCAGCAGAGGTTTCTGGACTTCCTGCGGCGCCTCTCACAGGGAACCGAACAGGAGAAGGCGCTGCAGGAGGCATTTCAATGGAACTACGGGCAGCTCGATGACGAGTGGAGGGCCTACGTCCGAACCCACTACTGACCCGGGCGGACCGTCGGAAGAGAGACTCTCCGGCGCGGGGCGGGCCGGAAGTGATGCCCATTTGCCTTGACCGTCCGCCCCATCCTGCGCTAGCATCACGGGTTCGATTCACCCTCGGCCGGTCACCCGTCGAATCCCGAACCCGGTATGCAAGGAGCGGACATGGCCGTCCTCAAGGTCAAGAACGGCCCCAACAAGGGGCAGACATTTGAGGTTCGCGAAGAGGTCATCCGCCTCGGTCGCGATCCCGGGGAGACGATCCAGATCAACGATCAGGGGGTCTCCCGCCATCACTCCGAGGTCTTCAGGATCGGCGACATGAGTTTCATCCGCGACCTCGGCAGCACCAACGGCACCTACGTCAACGAGATCAAGATCGGCGAGGAGCTCCTGCGCCCCGGCGACCAGATCCGCATCGGCCTCACCGTCCTCGCCTTCGAGGACACCGTCGCGGAACTCGATGAGATCCAGAAGCGGGTGGAGTTCGAGACCCATGAGGCCCCCCCCGAAGCCGGGGAGACCACGATCGAGCTCCGGCTCGACCGGAAGGGGGAACTCAAGCAGAAGATCGACTCCCTCGGCCAGGAGATGGACTCGCAGCACCTCGCGACGCTGTACGAAGTCGCGCGGATCATCGGCTCCGAGAAGTCGCTGGAGGGCCTTCTCACGAAGGTGACCGAACTCACCGTCGAGGCGATCCACGCCGACAACGGCTACGTGTTCATGTTCGAGAAGACCACGGGCAAACTGCTTCCGAAAGCGGTGGTCGAGAAGATGAAGGGCGGCGCGAAGATCAGCCGCACAATCGTGAAGCGGGTGATGACGGGCGCCCGAGCCGTGCTCACCTCGGACGCCGGGGCCGACTCGCGCTTCTCGTCCAGTCAGAGCATCGTGATGAAGTCGATCAAGTCGGTCATCTGCGCCCCGCTCGTTTCGATGGACCAGACGATCGGCGTCATGTACCTCCATTCCTCGAACCCCATCCAGCCGTTCACCTCGGAATCGCTGGAACTGGCCACGGCGACGGCGATCCAGCTCGGGATGGCGATCACCACGTTCACCGCCTCGGAGCGGGCCCGCAAGACCTTTTCGAACGCGGTCAAGGGGCTCGTCGTGGCGATGGAACTGTCCGATCCGAAGCGGAAGGGGCACTCCGAGCGCGTGGCGAACTACGCGGTGGCGATCGCCCAGCAGATGAACCTGCCTCCCGAGGAGATCCACCGGCTCTATCTCGCCGCCTACCTCCACGACATCGGCAAGATCGGGGCCCGCGAGGTACCCGTTCCCGGACAGGATCCGGCCAAGGCCAAGGCGGAGCACGTCCTCCTCGGCGAGAAATTCCTGTCCTCGCTCGAGGGGTTTGAGGACCTGATCCCCGGAATCAAGTTTCACCACGAGAAACTGGACGGCACCGGTTTCCCGAATGGCGTCCAGGGGAACGACATCCCGCTCATGGGGAAGATTCTGTGCGTGGCGAACGACTTCGACAACATGACCTCCTCGGGCGGGATGGACGGCCTCGGCTCCTCGACGAAGGACGCCCTGATGACGATCGGCAAGCGGGGCGGCTTCGAGTACGACGACAAGGTGGTGGAGGCGCTTCTCCTCGCCAATCAGAAGGGGTCGCTCTTCACGGGCGGCAAGAGCGGGGTCATCACGGGCTAGGTCCATCCGGAGCGTGCGGGGGTTGGCCGTCGCTGCTTCCCTCACCCCGTCCCCCGCGTCTCACTTCCCTCCATGTCCACCCCCCGCGCCCTTCTCTCCTTCGACACCTCCCGTCTCGACCGGATCGAGACCGATCTCTGCGTGATCGGCTCCGGCGTGGCCGGCATGAGGGCCGCGCTCGAGGCGGCCCGGCACGGTCGCGTCCTTCTCCTCACCAAGGCCGCGCTGGTGGAGAGCAACACCCGGTACGCCCAGGGCGGCGTGGCCGTTCCGATGAGCCGCGGCGATTCCGTCCGCTCGCACGTCGAGGACACGCTTCAGGCCGGACACGGGCTCTGCGACCGCCGGATCGTCGAGGGGGTGATCCGCGACGCCGTTCCGAGGATCGAGGAACTCCTGGAGTGGGGGGCCCGCTTCGACCGCGTGGCCGGGCGGCTCGACTTTACCCGCGAAGGAGGCCACTCGCGGGCGCGCATCCTGCATGCCGGGGGCGACGCCACCGGGCAGGCGATCGTCGACTGTCTCGTCGACCGCGTGCGCGCCACCTCGAACATCCAGGTCCTCGAGAACACCTTCTGCCTCGATCTGCTCGTCCGCCACGGGGAGTGTCGCGGCGCGCTCGTCTCCATCGGCGGCAAGATTCCGCCGCACGCGATCGACGCCTCCCGGACGATCCTCGCCACCGGGGGCCTCGGACAGCTCTATCGCGAGACGACGAATCCGGCGATCGCCACGGGCGACGGAATCGCCGCCGCCTGGAGGGCCGGCGCCGTTCTGGAGGACATGGAGTTCGTCCAGTTCCACCCGACCACGTTCTACGTCGCCGGCGCCTCCCGCGCCCTGATCAGCGAGGCGGTGCGCGGCGAAGGGGCGATCCTCCGGGACAAGACCGGCAAACGCTTCATGCCGGAGTATCACCCGATGGCGGAGCTGGCTCCGCGGGACGTGGTGAGCCGGGCGATTGTGCGGCAGATCCAGATTACTCACGATCCGAGCGTCTACCTCGACCTCACTCATCTCCCCGCCCGTCAGGTCCGCGAACGGTTCCCGCGTCTCGCCGAACTGTGCCGCACCTTCGGGATCGACATCGGGAAGGACCTGATCCCGATTCGTCCGAGCGCGCACTACTTCGTCGGCGGCGTGAAGATCGACGCGAACGGCCGCACCTCGATTCCGGGTCTGTACGCGGCCGGGGAGTGCGGCGGCGCCCGGTTTCACGGCGCGAACCGGCTGGGCAGCAACTCGCTCCTCGAGGGTCTCGTCTTCGGCGCCCGGGCCGGCGCGCACGCCGGGGAACGGCTCCCGAAGAAGCGTCGCGACTTTCCCCGGATGCGGATCGAGGCGGGGGAGGGGGACGCGCTCGGAATCAACATCGTGGACGCGTCGAACTCGCTCCGGAGTCTCACGTGGCGCTCGGTGGGGGTGGAACGGGAGGAGCGGGGGCTCGCCGACGCGATTACGCGAATCGACTTCTGGTCGGGCTACCTGCTTCGAGTCTCGTTCGGCGAGCCGGCGGGGTGGGAGCTCCAGAATCTTCTGACGCTCGGCCGACTGATCTCCGGCGCCGCCCGCCGCCGCCGCGAGTCCCGCGGCACCCACTTCCGGAGCGACTTCCCGATCATGGATGACGGGCGCTGGAAGCGACACCTGACGTGGAAGAGGTGAACTCCATGCCTCTGCTTCCCTACCTCAACTCATATCCCCGCGTCCATCCCTCCGTCTTCCTGGCGGAGGGGGCCTGCGTGATCGGTGACGTCGAGATCTCCGAGGACTGCTCGCTCTGGTTTCACACGGTGGTCCGCGGGGATGTCCATCCGATCCGGATCGGGCCGCGCACCAACCTCCAGGATCTGACCGTGGTGCACGTGACGCACGATAAGTACGATACAGTGATCGGGGCCGACGTGACGGTCGGCCACCGCGCCATGCTCCACGGATGTCACATCGGCGACGGGTGTCTCATCGGGATGTCCGCGACGGTCATGGACGGGGCGGAGATCGGTGCGGGATCGCTGGTGGCCGCCGGGAGCCTCGTCACCGAAGGGTTTCACTGCCCGCCGGGGTCGCTTGTTCTCGGCTTTCCGGCAAAAGTGCGTCGCCCGCTGACCCCGGAGGAGCAGGTCCGGGTGAAGGAGGGGGCGCTGAACTACCTCGGGTGCGTGGCGAACTACCGGAAGACACCGCCGCGTCCCCGATGATCCGTCCATCCTGAGCGCTCGAACCGCCATCGGTTGTCTCCCCCTCCCCGGAGGGGAGGGGGTAGGAGGAGGGGAACGGCTCTTCCAGGGACAGGCGCCTCCCCCTTCCCTGCCCTCCCCCCGGCGGGGGGAGGGAAACAACGGCAGGCCGGTCGGAAGGCAGGATCCGGCCGACAATCAGGATCGGTTCTCTTGAGGGCCGCCCAAGTTCTGCGAAGTGAGACCCCTCGTGGACTCCGGAGACGAGAACCGTCCTGAGCGCGATCGCCGGCGGCGACCCTCCCCCGGCCTCGGACCGCTGCCGCTCCTCCTGAGTCCGCGGCCCGTCGCCGTCGCCCTCCTCGTCGTTTTCATCGCGGTGGCCACGCTCGTCGGCTGGGGCTGGATCTGCCTCGGCCGGCCGGAAGCCTACTTCGAGACCTTCGGCACACGGCCGATCGACACCCTGCGGGCGGCCCTGGAGGCCAGTCTCCGGTGGGGGGCGCTCACCCGCGCTCTCGCCTGGACGGGGATGCTCATCCTCGTCTGGATCATGACGGCCCCGCTCCGCGGCCTTCTGGCGCGCTGGGCCGTTCTGAGGAGGCACAGGCGCGAGGAGATCGAGTCGGCCGGCGCCCTCGACTTCGTCCGCGACTGGTCCCGCAGTCTCCTCTGGTGCTGGCCCGTGGTCGTTCTGGTCGCCTGGTTCCTCGTCGGCGCCATCGCCATCCTGGGGGTGCTCGCCCGGTTCCCCCTGCCGTGGGGACTGGGCGAGTTGCTCGTCGCGATCCTGTTTCTCCCCGCCCTCATCCTGTCGGTGATCGCCACCTTCGTCGGATTCGGCGCCATCGCGGCCGCCCCCCTTCTCATGCCGGCCCTCTCCGTCGAGGGGACCGACCTCTTCGACGCCGTGTCCCGCGCCCTGGCCTTCGTCTACGCCCGGCCCTGGACCTATCTCTGGGGGGAGGTGCAGACCTTCTTCAGGGCCTCGATCCCGGGACTGGTGGCCGGGTACGGTCGGGCGTGGGCCGAGAGTCAGGGCCTGGTCCCGGCCGATCACCCCGCGTGGCTCGCGATCCTCGCTCTGGTGCTGGCGTTCGCTCTCCTCGAAGCGACACGCGGGAATCTCAGCCTGTACCTCCACCTCCGCGAACTCGTCGACAAGACCCCGCTCGATGAATGGAATGCGGAACTCCTTTCCCCCCGCCGGCCTCGTCCCTCCGCCGAGATGGCCGACGCCGTCGCCGTCTCTGAGTCTCCGGAGTCCCCGGCGCGGGCCCATACCCGCCGATTCCAGGCCGGGGTGAAGATCGGGGGTGATTTCGGCGATCCCTCGGCCCCCCTGGAGGCCCGGAACTTCACCGAGACGTGGCGCGACCTCTGGATGGCCTTCCGGATCTCCCTGGATCTCACGAAGCTGACGCTCGTTTTTCTCGCCGCCGGGACGAGCGCCGTCCTGATCTCCGCGATGACGCTGCATTTCCAGACTGCGTACGGATTCGGGAACTGGACCGACGTGCTCGATCTCGGGCCGCGCGGGGCCTCGGCGATGGTGGTGGCCGCGCTGCGGGGCCTGCAGTCGCGGCCGCTGGTCAGCGCCGCGGTCCTGGGAGGGGGCATCCTGGCGATGGCGGCGGTCTGGGGACTGGTCGGCGGGGTGGTGAGCCGGGCCGTGATGGCCGAGGTGGCGTGGGACCGGCGGCTCCCGACGCGGGCGGCCATCCGTTTTGCCGCGGAACGATGGGGGAGCTACGCGCTCACCGCGGTCCCGGGGGCCGTCGGGGCGCTGGCTTCACTCGCCGGGCTGGGTCTTCTTCCGCTCGCGCTCGGCCTTCCCCAGGGGCGCGAATACGCCAAGGGCGAGATCCCCCAGGCGCTGGCGATTCTTCTGCCGTTTGTCGGAATCGCGCTGCTCATCGTGAGTCTGCAGGCTTCGGCGGCGATCTCCGCCGAGCGGTGTGGCGGAATGGCGGCGCTGATACGCGCGATCCGGTATCTCCTCCTGCAGCTGCCCGAACTGGTGGCCTATCAGTTCTGCGCGCTCGGTCACGGACTGCTCAGCAGCCTGTACGTCGGGGGATTCTCGCTCGCCGCGGCCGGGATCGCCCTTTTCGCGGTCGCCGGAGGGATGGGGGAGACCGGCGACGGGCTCCTTGGGTATGCTTTCGGGAGCGGCCCGGAGACAGCGCCCCGGGGGCTGGTCCACGCCTCGCGCGTGATGGTCACCGCATGGCTGACCGGCTTCCTCGGGCTGGCGGCCTCCTTTCCGCTGGCCTATCTGTGCGTCTCGCAGAGCGTTCAGTATCTCCTTTGCCGCAAGGCGCTCGATCGCGAGCCGATGTCGGCCGTGGTCCCGGACGGCCTTCCCGGAGCCATCGCCGGGGCGGGCGGAGCGGCGATGTTCCAGAGGTTCACGAAACGGGTCTGAGACGCCTCGCCTGCGCCCTTCGTTTTACGTTTTATTCCCGCCCGCGAAGCGGGTACAATCCCCCCCCGAACCTCTACCGGAGACTCCCCATGTCCGACGATCCCCGCTTCATGCCCGCCCCCGAGGAAGAGAAGAAGAAGGACGACGATTCCGCCTTCATCGGCCGTCGACTCTTCCGCGCCCGGACCATCCTGGTCTCGGAGGCGGTGACGCCCAAGCTGGCCCGCAACGTGGCCGCCCAGCTCATCGCCCTGCAGGACGCCGACGCCGAGAGCCCGATCACCCTCTACGTGAACTCCCCCGGCGGAAGCGCCGACTGCGGATTCGCCATCTACGACATGCTCCGGTTCGTGCGTCCGCCGATCCGCTCCGTCTGCAACGGTCTCTGTGCCAGCGCCGCGGTGCTGATCTACCTCTCGGCCGAGCGGAAGCGCCGCTACTCCCTTCCGAACTCGCGGTTCCTGCTCCATCAGCCCTCGACGCAGATGATGGGCAGCGCCTCCGACATCGAGATCAACGCCCTGGAGATCATCAATCTCCGTAAGCGGTACAACGAGATCGTAGCGGCCGAGACCGGAAAGTCGCTGGACCAGATCACGAAGGACGCCGACCGCGACTTCTGGCTCTCTCCCCCCCAGGCCGCCGAATATGGACTGGTGGGTAAGATCGTGAAATCGCATACGGAGATGTAGCCTGGACTGGTTCGTGACGCCCGAGTCTATGGGTGGCACGGGCCGCTGGCGGCCCGTGCTCGAGGCGCCCCGGCACGGGCGGACATGCCGCCCATGTCCCCCCGTGACTCTCCCGGGTTCAAAGGCATATGCTCTGCCCCTCCTGCGGCGCGAACAACCCGGACGGCAGCCAGTTCTGCAACTCCTGTGGGAGGCCCGCCAGGGCGGCCTCCGCGACGGCGCCGGCGAACCCCGATCCGCGGGCCGCGGCCTCCGGACCCCCCGCGAACGTCGAGATTGACCTCTGGACCGGGCGTCCCTCCCCGGCCGCCTATCTGTCGCACTTCCTCCTGCTGGGATTGTGGTGGGCGGCCATCGGGACGCTGTCGGTCGTGGTCTGGCCCGGCCGCGAAGGAGTCGCCCGATGGTGGTGGGTCCCCGTCGCGGCCGCCGGACTCCCCGCCCTGTACCTCGCGGCCGCCATCGGGGCCGATGCCCTCTCCCATTCCTACCGGCTTACCTCGCAGCGTCTCTTCGAGTCGGTCGGCATTCTGATCCGCCAGACCCGTGAACTCGAACTGATCCGGGTGAAGGACACCACCGTCACCCAGGGCCTGCTCGAACGCCTCAGCGGGGCCGGACAGGTCGCCGTCTACTCCACCGACAGCACCGATCCGGTCCTTCACCTCGACCGGATCAAGGACCCGCACGGCGTGAAGGAGAGGATCCGCACCGCCGTCCAGCAGCGGCGCGGCGGGACGATGTACGTGGAGAAGGTGTAGGAAGGGGACTCCCGCCGGGTTCGGACGACGGCGACTCGCCGCCGCTCTTCGGGTCGCTGGACCGTCGGCCATCCCTCTCGCCGCTAAGAGGCTGTTTCAGAACCGCCCAGCCGTAGGGGCGGGGCTTGCCCCCGCCCCCTGTCGACCGGCGTACTCGCCCCGCGACAGGGGGCGACCGCCCTTCGGCGGGGCTCAGGGCAGGCAAGGGTCGCCCCTACGCTCGCCCGAATCGCTTGAGTTATTTTCCTGACGGTCCCGCAGCGGCGCATGCAGGCTATGGGCTGCTCGGCGGGCTCTCCGGAAAATCACCCGCGCGGGGCGATTCCGATGGCGGACGGACCTGTTCCGCACCGGAATCGTCGAGGGTCATCAACCTCCGTCTCAGATACCGGGCCACACTATCGGCGATTTCCTCCGCACACGGGTCATGGAACGTGGCACGCAGGATGGCGCGGTCGGAGATGATGCGGACGGTTGCCCCTTCACACCGGATGTCCTCGATATCCTCCACCGCCACCGAACGGGTGCGGAAGGGCAACAGCCATGAGGTCGTCAGTCGAACCTCCCGGGAACTGACGCGAAGCGACCAGCGGAGGAAGGCCGCGACGAACAGCTCGGCGCCGACCAACGCCACGAGCATGGCCGAAACCTGTCCCGGATCGCGCAGGAAGAGCTGAACTCCGCGACGATGCGTGAAGGGAGCCCCCAGCGTGGTCACGCAGATCAGGAGGGCGAGACGCGAGCTGAGCGCTCGCCACCCAAGCGTCGCGCCGTGGACGTCGTGGACGACGGAGACTCCGGTCAATCCTCGCCCAGGATCACCCAGAATCTGGGGGTACTTCAGGGCGCGTGACTTGAACGGAAGATCCAGATCGTCGGGAGAGATCACCACGGTCCCCTCCCCTTCGTCGAGGGGCAGCCGGAGCGGTACCCTGTAGTACTTCGCCGCCCGTTCAGCGATGGCGCGCATCTCCATCTCCGCATTTTCCTTTCGCGCCACAACCGACGGCGGTCCGGGCTCCACGCATACCGCCCAGCATTCGGTCTTGACCTCTCCGACGAAAACAGGGTCCCTCCGCAGCCCCACGCCCCGGGGGACCAGGAATCGCTTCTGGCCCGACCCCCAACGGTCGCCAAGCGAAGTCACTCCGTGGTCCGGGTAGAGATCGAGAGTGCACCGGGAACGAGTGAAGAGGTATGTCCACACGACGAGAAAGGGGACGGCAAGAACCAGAAAGACGGCATTGGCGAGGGAGAGATCGCCGGCGCTTCCTGTGTCCCAGACAATGAAGGCGATACCAAACCAGGACATGGCCCCGAAACCAAGAAACGCCGTGGCAAACTTGAGGGCCAGGGAATGACCGAATCTCCGTCGATAGACGATCGTGATGGGCGGGCCACCCGCGTGCGAGTTCACCTGGCGTCTCCCTCAATCTCCGGCTCTACTCCACCTCGATCCCCACATACGCCTCCCCGATGTTCCCCGCGAGGTCCACCGCGAGGAAGCCCACGTCGTAGGTTCCGGCGGGCAGATCGGTCTCCAGCATCCGGATCCCCTCTGCGTCCACGACCAGTGTCGGGGCGTTCTCCAGCGTGCGGTCCTCCTCTTCTCCCTCTGCGGTCACCACCGTGTAGACCGGCCGGATCCTCCCCCCCTCTCGCAGTTCCATCGGGGTCGTTCCGTCTTCCGAGGTGCGATACGCGGAGACGAACTTGCCCGAGATTTCCTTCTCGCTCCAGGTCACTTCAAACGTCAGGATGATGTCCTGCCATCGCTTGCCCTTGGGCCCGCAATACTCGGCGTCCACATCCACCGAGTACCTGTCCGCCTCTCCCGGTATCTTCTCGTAGTAGACGATCGGTGCCAGCACCTGGTGCCCGGCGTCGCCGATGGCCAGCCACGACCGTCTGAAATTCGATTCGAGCCGGGAGCCGTTCAACGTGGCCGGAAGCATGCCGAGGATGACTTGCTCGTCGCCCGAGGGCTGGGCGAGGACGAAGTAGGTTTCCGCGATGTCGCTTCCGCGGGCCTCGGCTTTCACCGGGGTCGATTCCCCTTTCGCGAGGGTGTCGTCGGCGGCGATCGGGTCGGAAACCTCCGGCGGCTCCTCGTCCGCGGCCTGGATCGCCAGATAGGCCTCGATCATCGAGACCCACGAGGCCGAGAAGGCGGAGTCGCGATACAGTTCGTCGAACGCGTCCACTTCGCGGGGAAGGTAGACGGAGATTCCCGAGCCCTTCGGGCGATTCCGACCTCCCACGTGGTGAATGACGGCCGCCTCGACGGCGCGGACCGCCTCCGCCGCCTCCGCGTCGCATCCCACCCCCTTCAGCCGGGAGGCCAGGTCGTGCAGATCGAACACGTACGAGGGTTCGTCTCCGGCATCGTACTGCTCTGTTTCAAGACCGGCGCGCGCGATCCGCTCCCAGTCCGCCCTCGGGTCCTTCTTCTTGAGGGCTGCCGCGAGCGACTGCCCCAGGGCCTGCGCCGCCGCCGTCACCCTCGGCACTTTCGACAGGTCGACGAGGGCGAGCGTCACGTCCGTCCCCGAGAGTCTCATCTCCTCGTCATCGCTCTCTTCATAGGACTTCAGGAAGGTGTCGCAGATGACTCGCCCGATCGCCTCCGGAGGCATTTCGGGATGTTCGGCGAGGGCGCTGAGCCAGGCGTCGTTGTCCCACCCCTCACCCGGCTCCAGGTCCTGGGAGGCGATCAGGTATCGGGCGAACTTCTGCATCGAGGTCATCACGTCGAGATCGCCCATGAGGCAGCAGTCGAAGCACAGGAGGTCCAGGCGATCGACGCCGCCCTGTTTCAGCCCGCTCGCGATGGCGCCGGAGAGTTCGTCGAGCGGGAGGTCGTCGTCCTCGTGGCTGCCGTCGCCGCCGAATCCGGCCCATCCGAGGCCGTGGTCCTGGAGAATGAGCGCGCATCGCTTTGCGGGCGCCGTCTTCAGGCCCCAGGCGAGGAAATCTGAGAGGGTCTTCGGGTCGCCCATGTTCAACTCGCCGAGGTCGGAGACCTCGACGATCTTCCCGTCCCTCAGGGTGAGCCGCTTGACGCTGTCGAAATCGCCGATCTCTCCGACCGGCTCGGAGGAGTATCCCTCGTCCTCGTCGTCCTCCTCGGCGCGGTCGAACTGGATGAGTACGCGGACCCGGTCGGAGGGTCGGGCCAGGGCCATCTCGGCGAGGTCCTGCACCATGTAGTCTTCGAGATCGGTGTCGGCGATTGCGTACATCAGGATCGTCCAGTCCGCCGCGGGCGCCTCCTGGGCGCGAAGGGGGAGGATGGCGGCGAGAAGTACGAGGGCGAGGATCGGTTGGCGCATGGCGGCGGACTCCGTTTCGGGGGCGAAGGGACGAACAGACTATCTGTGAGGGATGGGAATCGGAAAGGAAAAGATGGGGCTATTGACAGGCGGCCGCGGGCGGGCTAGGATTCAACCGGAAAGAGAGGCATCTTCGCATGCGGGGCGCGTTCTTCCACGGCGGCCTGTTCGTGTGCGCGCTGAATGCGGTCGCGTGCGCCGACACGCTCCACCTCAAGGCGGGCGGCCGGGTCGAGGGGGTCTTCACGAGGGAGGGAGAAACGTACCGGGTCGTGACGAAGTACGGGACCTGCACGGTGCCGGCGGCGGAGGTCGCGTCGATCGAACGGAAGTCCGGCCTCGTCGAGAAGTTCTTGGCCGACCGGGGGGCTCTTGCGGTCGACGACCTGGACGGCCACTGGGCCCTGGCGGAATGGGCGCGGGCGAGCGGCGCCCCCGGGCTGAGGAGGATCGCCTGCGAGGACATCGTCCGGATCGACCGGGACCACTCCGAGGCCCGGAAACTGCTCGGTCACGAGAAGGTGGGGGACGAGTGGTTGCCGCACGACGCGGCGATGGCGGCCCGCGGCTATCAGAAAGTGGGGGACCGCTGGCTGTCGCCGGAGGAGGCGCAGGCGCTCGCCGAGGCCACGGAGAAGCAGGAACACGCCCGGCTCGTTAATCGCAAGCTCGACTCGTGCCTCAAGCGGATGGGGTGCGGAAGCCCCACGCTTCGCTCCGACGGCCACCGCGAGATGAGGGCGATCGCGAAGACCGAAAACATGCCCAGGGTGCTGGAGATCGCGGACGAGGTGAAGGAGTACTACGATGCCGTCTGGAGGGTGATCGCCGAACTCCAGTCGCAGGACGTGACGCTGACGACGATCGCGACCAACGTTGAGGTGAAGTCGCTCCGCACCCTTCCGATCAATCCCGGCGCCGAGAACCCCACCAACATCCAGCTTCCATTCCTCAAGGTGACGCAGGTGAAGACGACGGTGATTGTGCCCGCCGCCCCCTGGGTCCCCCGCAACTGGTGGGCGTTGCACGAGGAGCCGTAGCGTCCGTCACTTCACCTTTTCCAGTTCCATGAGCACCGTCCCGTGGGCCTTTCCTCCCCGGGTGGCCTGCTCCAGGCGCTCGAGGGCCCGGCGAACCTGATCCGGTTCCGGCTGCTGTTTGGCCCCCGAGACGAGCCGCGCCACGTAACTGATCCGGTCGGCGTGCGCGGACGCCAGATGGACGGCGTGTTCGTGCCCCAGTTCGCCGAACTGGGTGAACAGAAGATCGGCCGCCGCCTCGACGAACCGGTCTTCTTCGTTGGCTTCGCACTCCGCCTTGAGACGGTCGAGCATTCCGAGGGTGTCGCGGCGGATGAGGGCGCGAATCCGGTCCAGCGCGTCGTTCCGGACCCCTCCATCGCGATGGCTGAGACGCCGGAACAGTTCGGCCACCAGCCGGTCGTCTTCATTCGTCAGAGGCCCCGTCCGCTCCGACAGCCGGACCGGGGGCCCCCCCGGGGACTCATTGTCGGCCTGTTCCAGTTGGCGTCGCATCTCCTCGTCCTGCACCATTCGCGGGGGCCGCGACGCCTTCACGACGATGAGCCCGATGAACGCCCCGATCACGCAAAGCGTGACGAGGCACCCGGCGCAGGTGCGCACGATCGAGGGGCTTGCCGCCTTCGCCTTTTCCCGAATGCGTTCCTTCGCGCGATCTTTCGCCGCGGACACTTGCTGCTTCAGCAGCTCCTCCCGGCGCCGGAGGGCCTGGGCCGCCGCCGCCTTGGCGTCGCGCCACTCCTCCCGGACGGCCTCCTTCGCCTGACCGGTCGCCGACTGCAGTCCGGACCTCACGGTCTCCCGCTCTTCGCGGACCAACTCTCCGGCGCGGGTCGCGAAGTCCCCGATGGTGCTCCCGATCTCCGCGCCGATCTGCGGGACTCCCGGCGCCGGGGGTTCCCCGGCGAGTTCCGCCACCGGGACGGAGGCCGACGGCGGGAGGGGCGGGACGGAGATGGTCTCGGAGCACCGGGGGCACCGGGCGCGCTTGCCCGCGAACCTCTCGTCGAGGCCGAGTCTGGACCTGCAGTGGGGACACATGAACTCGATCATGGCGGACATGATAGCGAAAGCGGTCCCCGGCTCCAAGTCGATTCATTGCCAGAACACGGATTCCCGGCCTATAATCCGGCCCGTTCCCCCAGGAGGACCCCGCATGGCTCCACGGAATGGCAAGCGCGACGGAGCACCGCCCGCTTCGGAGCTCCGCGCCCAGTTGGCCGAGTCGGATGCCGCCTGTCGGCGGCTCCTGCGCGAGCTGGAGATCAAGTCGGAATCTCTCGCCATCGTGCACGGGATTCTCGGCGCCATCGCCTCGAACGCCTCCCTCGAGACCCTGCTTCAGGTGTTTGCGGCGAATCTCAAGACGCTCTGCCCGTACGACCGGTTGAGCATCGCGCTGGTCGAGTCGGACGGCGACCGTTTCCGCATCCCCTTCCTGGTCCGGCGCGGCCGGGTGGTGGTGAACGACGAAAACCCGTCGCTCATCGAGGACGACCACATCGCGCAGGTCGTGCGCTCCAATGCCCCCCTCCTGCGGACCCGCATTCCGCCCCAGCAGGTCCGCTTCAAGTCCGATACGAAGTTCGCGAAGACCTCGTACGGCTGCGAACTGATTCTTCCGCTTCGGGCGAACGGGAGGACCATCGGCACCTTCAACGTGGGGTGCTTCGACGCCGAAGTGCTCACCCAGCAGCACGAACGCGCCCTCGGGGAGATCGCCTCGTGCATCGCCATCGCGCTCTCGCAGTACCGCGAGCGGAAAAAGAGCCCGTAGCCCGACGTTGGATTTTGGGGTTCATCCGGCTGAGGGGTACTTTTTCAATCTTGAAGGCCCACTACGGCCTCGCCTTCGCCGCGTCGGGGTACTTCTCATCGAAGGCGGCGAGGAGGTGGCGGGGGGTGACGCGGAAGATGAGCGACCGGCGTGTCATCTGCCAGACGAGCCGGCCGGCGGCGTCGATGAGAAGCCCGGTCGGGTAGGGGAGGGCCAGGCCGCGGAAGATGTCGCTCTCCGTCTTCAGCGCGTCGAACGTGCGGAAGACGGACGGATCGCCGGCCCGCAGGATCGGATAGCCGAATTCGTCCCGGTCGCGCATCTTGCGGAGACTCGTCCGATGATCTCCGCTCACCCCGGCCACGCGCGCCCCGCGTCTCTGAAACTCCGGCAGGTTCTTCTGAATCTTCACGAGATTCGAGCGGCAGGGGGGTCACCACGCGCCGCGGAAGAACACCAGGAAGAGCGGGGATTCGTCCGCCGTCTTGCGCCAGTCGACGGCGTGGCCGGCGAGGTCGGTGAGGGCGAGGTCGGGGACTGGATCTCCGATTTTCATGCCACCGGCTCCTTCGTCGAAGGGATGTCCGTCTGGGTGTCGGCCGTCGCCACGAGGAGCGGATGTCCGAGGCGTTCCCGGAGGGCCAGGTACTGCTTCGCCACCGCGGAGGCCAGCTTGCGGACCCGGCCGATATAGGCGGCCCGCTGGGCGACGCTGATGGCCCGTCGCGCGTCCAGCAGATTGAAGGTGTGCGAGCACTTCATCACGGCGTCGTAGGCCGGGAGGACGAGTTCCGCTTCGAGCAGCCGCCGGCCGTCCCTCTCGTAGTCGTCGAACAGTCGAAGATGGAGCGCCGTGTCGGCCGCCTCGAAGTTGTACTTCGAGTACTGCACCTCATCCTCGTGATGAATCTCGCCGTACGTGATTCCCGGCGCCCAGACGAGGTCGAAGACGCTCGACTTGCGCTGGATGAACATGGCGATCCGTTCGAGCCCGTAGGTGAGTTCGACGGTGATCGGATTGAGATCGAATCCGCCAATCCGCTGGAAGTAGGTGTACTGGGTCACCTCCATGCCGTCGAGCCACACCTCCCAGCCGAGGCCGGTGGCGCCCAGCGTCGGCGACTCCCAGTCGTCCTCGACGAACCGGCAGTCGTGGGCGACCAGATCGATGCCGAGGGCCCGGAGGGAGTCGAGATAGAGCTGCTGGGAGTTCCTCGGGGCCGGCTTGAGCACCACCTGGTACTGATAGTAGTGCTGGAGACGGTTCGGGTTCTCCCCGTACCGTCCGTCGGTGGGGCGTCGGGAGGGCTCCACGTACGCGGCCCGCCACGGCTCGGGTCCGAGGGAGCGCAGGAAGGTGGCGGGATTGAAGGTGCCGGCGCCCTTTTCGAGGTCGTAGGGCTGCCAGAGGACGCACCCCTGGTCGGACCAGTACTGGTGCAGGCGGAGGATGATCTCTTGGAAGTTCATGGCCCTCGGGGTAGAACCGCGAATGACGCGAAACAGACGAAGGGCGACCGCGAATGGCGCGAATTACGCGAATTCAAACGGAGACAACGGAAGCAGCGGAAACGGCAGAAGATGCGAAAACGGAAGAAGAAACCAAAACGGCGGAAGCAGCGGAAACGCCAGAAGAAGCGAAAACGGAAGAAGAAACCAAGACGGCAGAAAAAGCGGAAACGGCAGAAGAAGCGAAAACGGAAGAAGAAGCGAAAACGGAAGAAGATACCAAAACGGCAGAAGCAGCGGAAACGGCAGAAGAAGCGGGAAAGACAGAAACGGGAACGACTGAAACGGAAGCGGCAGAATAAGCAGAAACGGAGGCGGCAGCTAATGAAACAGAAACAACGGAAACGAGGAAAGAGGCGACAACGGAAACAAGGGAGATGACAGCCGAGAGAACAGGCTCATTCGGTCGAAGGTCAGTCGTACGAGGTTACCGCATTGTCATCCTGAGCCCAGCCGGCCGTCGTTTGGCCGGCTGGGCGAAGGATCACCATCGTCGGAGTCTGCAAACCGCACACGCTGGCGATCCTTCGCCTCGGCCTGCGGCCGAGGCTCAGGATGACAATGGGACGGGACGGTAACCTCGTTCGGTCAGTCCTTCTGTTCATCCGGCGAGAAACTCACGAATTCCTCGAACTTCTGCAAGGGACGGCACTCAATGCGACACGCACATCTGCGCCAGGGGACGCGCCTCATGGGTCCTGCT
>JACPTZ010000126.1 GCA_016192525.1 Planctomycetota bacterium | reverse complement strand
GTGCTCTCGAGCTTCTTGGTGCTCCCAAGAGGCCGAACACCGTTTCTCCCGGGGGGAAGTGTATGTCTTCCCCCCGGGCGTGGCTCATGTCATCTACGGGGGGGGAGAATCCCTCAGTCATTTCGTTACGGTTCCCAAGGAGCATGCTTACCATTCGGAGAAGACGGTAGCACAAGCTTTCTGGCCTGTGCAGAACAGGCTGGAGAGCCTGTCCCACCGCTTCCCGATCTCGCCCGAGCCACTGTCAGGCACGCTCTCCGCGCGGATCGGGCGATCATCCCATCCGGTACGCGGATCGCCTGTATTGCGTGAAGGAGCCCCGAAAGGCGACCCCGAAGGCCCCCTTGAGAGTCGGGCGAAACGCATCCGCACCGTCGTCCGTCACCCAGCCCTTCTCGACGGCCACCGCCAGTTCCTCCTCGTGCTGTCGTCGCAGACGAGGCACCGCCTCCGACGGACTCCACACTCGAAGTTCTCCCGGGAGAAGATCTCCGACATGCTGCCGGTGGAGTCGGACAAGTTCTTCTGCATGGGAACAGAAGTGATGATAGAAGATCACCCAGCCGGACGGCAGGGGCCAGGGGTGCATGGATCGCCACGTACTGGTCTGCAGGAACTGCGCGCCTGATTCCGAGGCGAGCGTGATGGCGGCGATGGAGCCGCCGATGCTCCCGGGCGTATAGCTCGCGTGCGCGAGGGTCCTTCCGTCTTCGCTGAGGAAGATGCGCTGGACCGCTTTCTCATCCTTGCCCCAGACGTACGTCTCGCCGACATATCTGAAGCCCTGATGGCTCAACTCGACGCTCAATGCGCTCAGGGACGGATGCTCGATCAGAGAGTACACCTCCGGGACCGGCGGCGCGTCCAGCAAGCTCTTCGGGACTCGGTACCAAAGCGAAAACATGAAGGGAACCGCGACAGCGTTCAGCAGGACGATGCTCCCGACGATCAGGAGCGTGAGCACATCATCGGTCAGGTACCACTTCGCGACACCCCAGAGTACGATGCCGCCGGAAAGCACCACGCTCGGCAGTCGTTTGCTGACCAGGATGTAGACTCCAATCGCCACCACAAGAAGAAATGACAGCGCCAATCCGGCATAGATGAGGAGGATTGTCATGGGGTTTCCATTCGCCCGCCAAACGCCTGTCCGCCATCTGTGGGGCGGAGCTGCAGGCGAAGCTCAGGATGACAAGATCATTCTGACAGACGCTCTCAGGCTTCCTCGCCTCTTCGTGGCGCCACGACCCCGGGGACCTACTCCGTTCCCATCTTCACTTCCACCTTCGCCGACATCACCTGCCGAATCCGATCGAGAAACTTGTCCCGGCGAACCGTCCCCCCGGGGGTGCTGTTCCGGATGTTGATTCCGCCGAGGAGGGGCCCCACGAGGAAGTACTCCTCGTCCTCCTCCACCACCCTGTTGGCCCGAAGGTCCTCCAGCGGGATGGCCTCGAACTTCGGGATGGGGAGCAGCCCGCCCGAGCGTTTGCGATAGGCCCCCCGCATCAGGACGCGCAGAAGCCCGTCTTCGCCCGGCCCCATCCGCATGTAGGCCCCGAGATACCGGTACGGCCACTCCTTCGACTTGAGGATTTGCTCCCCGATCCCCTGGAATCCGCCGGCGGTCACCGCCGTGGCGCTCTCCACCGCCTTCGCGCTCATCCACTTCGGCCCCTTCTCCTCGGGCAGGCCGTGGACATACAGATCGAACCTCCACGGCTCCCCGGCGGAAAACTCGAACCCGTCGAGCCGGCCGTCGATGACCCCGTGCACCTCGCCGATCTCGCTGAAGGTGCGGGCGATCAGTTCGAGGTCGAGATGCTCCAGCACGGCGGCAAAGTGCACGCTCCGCCCGTCCGAGAAACAGTCGGAGACGAGAAAGTCCTCCACCCGAACCTCGCCGTTCCAGAGGTGGGCTACCGCCTCCCCGTCGAATTGCAGCCGGTCGCCGGCGAAGACGATGCGGGGATAGTGGAGCGAAACCGTCCCGGGAGGCACATGCTTCCAGCCGGCGAGTTCGCTGACGGCGGGGATGGACAGGTCCCGGCAGGAGAGCGAAGTCTCCACCATCGGCGAATCCCCGAGCAGTCCGCGGGCGGAAAGCCCGCCCAGGGCCACGGTCCCCCCGAGCAGGTCCGGCCACTCCAGCGCGTCGTGCAGGGTGAAGGCGTTTTCGTGGAGCGAGATCGTCCAGGCCTGATCGCGGAGGTCGACCGGGCCGTCGAGGATCCGGCCGATCCGGAGCGTCCCTCGCGCCTCCGAAGGCACCGCGTCCGGAGCCACCGGCGACACGCCCTCCGGCGACCGCAGGGCAAACGGAAGGTCCCGGAGACTCACGCCCTCGATCCGCAGCGCGCCGAATCCGATGCCCGCGTCCCGCAGCGAGGCATGGCCGTCGAGCGTCCAGCCTCCACCCCGGCGGGTGGCCCTGAAGTCTCCCCCCGCGTGCCCCGTCACGTCGAGCGACTTCAGGAACTCCTTGTTGCCCGAAAACGGCTCCTGCACGAACGCGCGATAGGCGGCTCCGAGATCCAGGTCGGACAGACGGCCGGACGCCTCGACGGGGGCCCCCTCGGCGTCGGGGGAGCAGGAGCCGGCGAGTCCTTCCAGCGTCGCAAACGCAGGCCACGCGAGTCGGCCTTCGGCCCAGGCCATGCGGCGCGCTTTCGGGTCCGCCGCGTCCCACGTGAGGCGCGACGCGAACTCGATCCCGGGCGAGGCCAGCGAGTGGTAGATCCGTCCAGCGGAGATGCTGCCCTCCGTCACGGCGCCGGTCACGGCGGCCTCGACCGGACTGGAAGGAAGCGCGGGCAGGCTGGCGTCCACGGTGACACTTGAGGCCACCCGGCGCACCTCAATGCTGAAATCGGGCGAGGCGATCCCCGCGTCGGAGAGCGCGGCGCCGGCGTGAAGACTCCAGGGGGGGTCGTCGCCCCCGCCGGGCCGGGAGAGTCTGAGATCGAGCGCCACCCGGCCCTCGACACCCCAATCGGCCCAGGCCTCCGGGAGGCCGCGACGGAAGGCCGCGCGCAGACTCTCCACCGAGAGGTCCCTCGCCGCGGCGGAGAAGGCCATCGGCTGCCCGGTCCCCCCGCCGCCCCCGGAGAAGGTCATATTCGCCGGCGTCGTCTTGAGCGCTCCCCCATCCACTCGAAACTCCCCCGTGGCAAGATCGAACCGGGCCTCGCCGCCCAACTCTCCATGGCCGAGGAGGACGGACCACGCGCCATCCGTCGACTCGACCGTGAGCGCCGGCACCGAGAGCGCCGCCGCCATCCCCCCCCGGGCGCCCGCGTCCGGCCACTGAACGACTCCGGCGAAGGCGCCGGTCGTCGGACCTCCTTCGCGCCGGATCGTCACCGGACCGACGGTGTCACTCCCCCCGGCCAGATCCAGTCTTGCCTGGAAGGCGCCTTCACGCGGCGTCGAACGCCACAACCCCCCCACTCCGCCCTTCACGTCCGGAATCGTCCGCGTCTGGCCCTCCGTCCCGGACCACCGGAGGTCGCGTCCGGAGAATTCCGACGTGACGGCGATCTCATCCCCGGAATGGCCCGCCTCCAGGGTGACGTCCACGAATCCGGTGGGACTCCCCTTGAGGTCCTTCAGGCCCCAGCCGCTCACCGTCTTCACGTCGACCGCCTCCCCCGTGAGTCTGATCGAGGTCCAGTCGTTCGGTCCGAGAGTTCCCATTCCCGAGCCGCGGAGAAGCTTCCAGGCGGGGTGGGTGAGTTCGACGTCCGGGATTTCCCATCGGCCGTGCGGGCCGTCACCGGAGGCCGTTCCGGACGCTGTGGCCCCGATCGGCGGAACCGACCATGATTCGGTGGAAGCGGAGAGCCGTGCGGCTCGAATCTCCCAGCGTGAGTCCCAGCGCGGGCCCTCGAGGCTCAGGTTCAGATCGACACGAATTTCCCCTGCGACCGACGGCCCCCCGGCGAGTCGACCCGAGAGATCGACCCCGTCCACCCGTCCGGAGAAGGTCGTCCTGGCCCCGTCCCACACCAGATCGCCCGACAGGGAAACGACCCCATCGCACGAGACCTCCGGCGGGATCGTGCCGGCGGGGAGCACCTCGTTCAGGCCCGAGAGATCCAGTCCCTCGATCCTCACTGTTCCCTTCGCCCCGGGGGCACTGGCGATGGTGGCCGTGCCCCCGAGCGTCAGGCGTCCGCACTCTCCGGGGAGCTCCGTCCGCATCTGGATCTGCGAGATTCCCTGCGCGGTGAGGCCGGTGAGCGTGATCTCACCCTGGCCCAGATGGAGACGCTTCTCCCCCTCCGTCCAGTCCACCTCGAGGCGCCCTACCGACACGGTTTCGACGCTCCAGGCGAGCGGAGGACCGTCAGACGCCGCGGGAACCGGCCGGGCGCGGCGCAGCGCATCCATCGTCGCGCGGGAGAGGTCGGCTTCGACGGCGGCGACGGTGATGCTCCGAACCTGCCCCTCGAGAATCGACAGGCCGTCATACTCCACCTTCAGGCTCCGGACCACGGCGACGGCGCGCGAGGGCCCCGCCGCTCCGGGGAGGCTGATCTCACTGACGGTCAGAGACTCGAGCGGGCGCCACTTCAGGTCTCCGATCCGGACCTGCTGCCCGGTCTTCTGAAGCAGCCACGCCTCGATGCGCGGGGTCCACCAGCCGGCGTTGACCGACCCGACGAGCCCGAACCCCGCGGCCACGATGAGGAGGACCAGGGCGAGCAGGGCAAATCCCAGACGCCGCCACCGGCGACGGCCAGGAGGCCGCGCCGTCGTAGAAGCTGCATGATCGCCCGGATTCTGTCCCATTTCGTACTCGTGCCCGTCCGTTCGAAAGTTCGCGGGGTCGGCCTGGTCCCCATACCAGTCGGATGAGCCGAATCCCCGTAGGGGCACGGCGACGCCGTGCCCCTGCAAGCCAACTCCCCGTACCTGTTACGCTTGTCCTACTGGCCTTGAGGCTAGTGATCCGTCACGGCTAAACCCGCGGGTAGAACCGTCCGTCCTGAGCGAGGGCGCGGCTCCGTCGCCGCGCCCGAGTCGAAGGACGAGTCGAAGGCCGCGGCCCACCCACCCTTCGACTCGCCCGCCAGACGGAGGCG
>JACPTZ010000111.1 GCA_016192525.1 Planctomycetota bacterium | reverse complement strand
GTCGAGCGCCATCGGGCCGCTCGTCTTCGGCGCCATCTCCTCGGGCACGGGTTCTCGCCGGGTGGCGATCGGGTTCACGGCCGCCTTCTTCGTCGCCGGGATCATCGGCATGTTCTTCGTGAATGAAAAGGCCGGCCGATCGGCCGCGGAAGAGTTTGAACGGGAACTCGGCCGGGGCTGAGGGGACAAGGCCTGGCCGCCGAACGACGGCGGGGTTTCGCCCTGACGGGCGCGGGGCGGTCCCGCCCCCGACGGCCGCGCCGTAGGGGCGGGGACCGGCCGGTTGCTGGACGCGCTATAGGCCCCGATCGCGCGACAGTCTTTGACGTACCCGGGACCTTCCTGCAACCATCGGGCCGGGACCCGCCCGAGCCTCGTGACCGGTGATGAACGGTTGGAACGGACGGGGGTGTTCGCCCGTGAGCGGGTGCCCAACGATCCAGGAACCGGGGAGTCCCGCCCCCACGTAGTCCCGAAATCCGCCCGAGAACCCTCGTGACGTGGCGCTTTGGGCCATCTCTTCCGGCTTCGATATCCGAGGCCGGCGGAGATCGCGCGTCGGCACGACCGGACGCGAGGGGGGGGGTGACGATGGCAGCACGGCAACTGGAAACGATAGCTCGCCGGGACGCAGAGTTGTCCGCGGGGTTGGGCCGCCTGCAAGACATCCTCAACAGTGAATAGTGCATACCCGGTCCGGGGTATCAGGATATGTCAAGAGTGGCGTAGTCGCCCCGAGCCCTCCCCGGGCCGTCGTGAACGCGGTGGTCCCGGTCCAGCCGCCCACCGTACCGTTGGAGTTGATGGCGGCAAACTGCACGTCGCTCAACTGGAAACCGCTCCCGTCGATCCCGCCCAGCACAAACATGTAGCCGTTATAGGCCGCGACGGCGTGGAGCCGTCGCCCGGTCGAGAACGCCGACGTGGCGGCGAACGCGCCGAGGGTCCCGTTCGGGTTGATCGGGGCATACTGGACGTCGTTCTGAGGGACGCCGGAGATAGCCCCTCCGAGGACGTAGAGATAGCCGTTGTACGCCAAAGTGCCGTGTTGGGCGCGGGCGGTCGCAAAGGTCACCCCCGCCGAGGCCCATGCCCCGGTGGTTCCGTCCGCCTCGATGTTCGAGAACTCGACCGTGGCCTGGTCGGCCCCGTTGTATCCGCCGGTCGTATAGATCCTGCCGTTCCAGGAGATCGCCGCATGTGACTCGATGCCCGCGGCGAGGTCGGCGCTGGTGGACCACGATCCGGGCCCGCCCCCCGCCATGATCGGGGCGTGAAGCGTCGAGGCGTACCGCGCCACTCCGTTCGTGCCGCTGACACAGTAGAGGTACCCGTTCAGAGCGACGGTCTCGTGAAACCGTTGTTCACGGCGCAACCGAAGCGCGTACGCTCGTTCGGCAGCGCCGCGCCGGCCGTCCAGGCGCCGAGAGTGCCGTCCGCCTTGAAGTCGGCGTACTGAACGTCGGCGAGGGGAAAGGCGTCCCGCCCTCCGATGACGTAGAGGCGTCCGTTCCAGGCCGCCGCGCCATGAGACCCGCGGACTCCCGTGAATGCGGTGGTTGTGTTCCACGCGCCGATGGTGCCGTCCGCCGGATTGAGCGGGGCGTAATAGACGGTGCTGGTGTAGGCGGCACCGTCATAACCACCCGTCACGTACAGGTAGCCGTTGTAGGCCACCGCGGCGCATTCCCCGCGGGCGAGTGTCAGGGCCGTTCCGGCGGACCATGGGCCCACGCCTCCCGCTCCTGCAATGGGCGCCACCTGCACGTCGGTGCTCTCCGTCCCTCCGATGTAGCCGCCGATGATGTACATGTAACCGTTATAGGCCACGGCCGCATGGTCCGTCCGCGCCGACGTGAAGGCCGTTGTGGCGCCCCATGAGACGAGCCGACCCGACGTGAGTTTCTCCCGCGTCAACTGGTTGCCGCCGGTCGTGACGAGCCCCTCATTGTTGCCGGCCATGAAATCAGCCGAGGTGGTGATGACGACGGACGGATCGATGGAGATCGGGTAGGCGAGGCGCGCGACCGAGGGAGAGACAACGACACGAAGAAGTCTCGAGTTTCGGGTTTCGGGTTTCGGGTTGACGGAAACGGACGGGTCGTTCGTAGTGCGTCCCGTAAGGGCGCACTGTTGTTGTTTCTGTTGTTGTTCCTGCAGTTCCCTCCCATCCCGTGTCGGCAGTCCTCCGTCGTCTGATTCCTCCACACCACGCGCTCTCACGAGCGCACTACGAACGGGCTCCAGCTCAAACCTCGCCACGTCGCGGTACACGACCCCCGCGGCGTCCGTCACGATCGGCGCCGGCAGTCGATAAAGCAGCCGGGTCCTGGGCGCGTTCCGGCGGGCGTTCTCGATCAGCGCCCGGCTCTTCTCATCGCCGATCTGGATGTCGCCCGACAGGTACCGATCGGGTCCATAGATCCCGATCGAACCGTCCGTCTCCAGCCTGGCCTCCAACTCCGGCGGCAGGGAGAGGCGCCAGTCCAGCGGCGCGAGTCCGAGGGCGAGCGGGTGCGTGACGAGAATGTCCTCCTTCACCCCGGTCGAGGTGGGACGGTACACGGCGGACAGTCTCCCACCCGCCATCGGGTAGAGAACGACTCCATCGCGCCGCGACGCCGGCTCGGAGGGAAGGCCGACGCCTTCGAGCGTCACACCGAAGGCCGAGTCCTTCCGGCGGACCGTGAGGGCAGGCCTGGCGTCCGAGAGCGTGGCCTCGAACGCGGCGCCGGACACCGCCGCGGGAGAGTCGTAGACGAAGGCGGCGCGCTGCGGATCGTGCTGGATGGAGGAGCCGTCCACCTCGGACTTCAACCCGAGGGTGGCCATCGCCGCGTCGAGTTCGGGAGTCGGGACGGGCCTGGGCGCCGGGCGGGTCCGGGAGGTCGTGCTCTTCGGCGCAGACGTCGGGGAGTCAGAGGGGAGGCGATGAGTGAGGCAGACGAATCCGATCAGCCCGGCGGCGAGCACGGCCCGAACGACACCCGGATGCCGACGCGAGCGCCCCGAGGGGGATGAGTCTGCGGAAACGAAGAGGCGATGCGCGAGTGGCATGGCAACAATCTCCGGGCTGCCAGGACCCCTCGCCCCAGCGCCGAGTCAGGTACGAAATCGGCTTGCGTGCGAAACTGTGATTGTAGCGGGGAAGGCGGGACCGGTCAACGGTAGAGTGCGGCAGGGCGGAATGACGAAGTAACCAGGTTAACCTGCAGCGCCGGTTCCCTGGGCGATCCCGGGCGCAACCCCACGTCATTCCGAGCGATTCACCAGGGCGTCGCCGCGGGGCTCGAACACCCGGGCGCCCTGCGCGAAGACCTGAACGACATAGACCCGGCCGGCCCCGGCCGGAACCGTGACCCGGACGGTGCCCGGAGCGGCGGCGGAGCCGCCCCGGTCCGGCGATGGAGAGGCCGCCGGTGCGGCCGTTCCGCCGGACGCGTCCTCCGTGAAGACCACCTTCAGCCCGCGGGCGTAGGCGGCATCCAGTGCGGCCGGGGTGATGATGACGTCCGGCGTGACCGTGATCGTCCCGGCGATCGCCCCCTGCCGGATGTCCTGCTCGGTGATCAGGTGTTTCATGGGATGGATCCTGTGTCGTCCGGAGTCGAAAGCGTGGAGAGGGGCCCTGGGCCGCGGATGACGCCAGGCTCCGGTGGCCGGCTAACCGCTCCTCCCCAAGAGCCACTGCATGTCCGGATGCGCCTGCGGAATCACGACCTCCCGCACGAGCAGCCCCCGACGGCGCGGCTCCTCGGAACCGGCCACCACCGCGGAGCGGACGTCGCTCACCTCCCCGGTGAAAGCAGCGTAGGACTTCCCCCCGATCCCGGCCGCCAGTCGCATCTCTACGATCGAGACTCGCGCCGTCTTGAGCGCCACATCCGCCGACGTCACGCAGGAGGCCACCGTCATCGTCTCGATGATCCCCACCGCCTCGAGAGGCGACGATCCCCGCTCGGCGCGGATCGCCGCGCCCAGGGCGGCATGCGGGTGCGGGAGAACGAAGTCATCGACCAGCCAGTCCTCCCGCCCCGCCCGGCCCGCCTGCATCGCGTGCTTGACCGGATCGACGCCGCCCGCGACAAGGAACACATACTTCCCCGGCGAGACCGGCCGCGCCCACGGGATCGTCACCGGCGCCGATTTCAGCACGGCGTCCGCGGCCTCCATCCCCGCGGCGATGGAGGCGAATTCGAGACCGCCGAGACATTCGCCGTCACGCCGCTCCACAATTGACTCTCCGTCGGAAAGTGACTAGCCCGGATTGTTCATGACTTCCTGTGAGTACTCTTACGAGACAGCGTTCATGCGGATCCCCGTGGCCCCGAGTAGGCGCGGCCGTTCACGCGCCGTAACGAGGGGCCAGCCATGACGGCGAGGCAAAAAACCCTGAGCCGCCCCTCGTTACGCGGCCTGCGGGCCGCTACTCGGGGCTGCGGTACCCCTTTCATGAATAATCCGGGCTAGAATGCCGCCATGAAGGCAATCTACACCGTGGTGTTCGACCGCGAAAACGACGGGAGCATCATTGCCAGTGTGCCGGGGATCCCCGGCTGTCACGTCTACGGCCGCACCCGCGCGACGGCGCTTCGCCGTGTTCGATCGGCCCTTCGCTTCTTCAAAGTCTTGAGGGATGCCGGAGCGCAAGCCGGCGATTTCCTCCCGGTTCTATGACAACGGCACATCCCCCCCCATCAGAAGCGCGAGCACCGCCTTCTGGGCGTGGAGCCGGTTCTCGGCCTGGTCCCACACCACCGAGTGCGTTCCATCGACGACCTCGTCCGTGATCTCCTCGCCCCGATGCGCCGGCAGACAGTGCATCACGAGGCAGTCCTTCCTCGCCCGGGCCACGAGCGCCGCATTCAGCTGGTACGGCGCGAGAATCTTCTTGCGGGCCTCGTGCTCCTTCTCCTGCCCCATGCTGGCCCACACGTCGGTGTAGAGCACGTCCGCGCCCTCCGCCGCCTCGCGCGGATCCACGACCACCTCCACGCTCCCGCCCGTCTTCGCCGCGGCCTCCTCCGCCTGGACGAGGATCTCCGGCCTCGGGTGATATCCCCGGGGGGCGCCGATGACGCACTGCATTCCGGCCTTGGCGCAGCCGATCATGAGCGAGTGCGCCACGTTGTTCCCGTCTCCCACATAGGCGAGTCGCCGCCCCTTCAGCAGGCCGCGCCGCTCGTGGATCGTCAGGAGATCGGCCAGGATCTGGCACGGATGAAGAAGATCGGTGAGACCGTTGATCACCGGGACGGAGCCGAAGCGGGCCAGGGCCTCGACGTCGGAGTGGGCGTAGGTCCGCGCCATGATTCCGTCGACGTATCGCGAGAGGACGCGAGCCGTGTCGGCGATGGTCTCTCCCCTCCCGAGCTGAAGATCGTTCGCAGAGAGATAGAGCGCCGACCCGCCGAGGTGGAGCATCGCCACCTCGAACGAAACCCGCGTCCGGGTGGACGACTTCTGGAAGATCATCCCGAGAACCTTCCCGCGGAGGACCGGCTTGTCGCGCCCGGCCCGGTGCGCTTTCTTCATGGCGACGGCGGTCTTCAGGATGAGCGCCACGTCGGCGGGGGTGAGATCGTTGTCCGAAACGAGATGGGAGACGGAGAGACGGCCGCGTGTTTTCATGATCCCGTTCCTGTGCCTGAGCCGGCCCACGGCCCCCGGCGGGCGAGTCGCCCCTGCCGGTGCCGGCCGCGGACCTCTCCAATCCTGCGCCCGCCGGTCACTTCCTGGCCGACCGCCGGGGCTCCGCCCGTCCCTTCGGCCGGGCGAACATCAGCTCCAGTTCCCGGTACCGCTCCGGCCGCCGGTCCGCCTCGAGACGCGTTCCGGCCCGGCCCTCCAGCGCCGCTTCGAGATGCCCGGGGTCGGTGATGAGGCAGTCGCCCGCCGGAAAGGCGCGGATGAACTCGCAGGCGGCCTCGATTTTCGGTCGCATGCTGCCGTTGCCGAACTCCCCCGCGGCGAGGTGGCGCTCCGCCTCGCCCACCGTCATCCGGTCGATCGCCTTCTGCCGCGGGCGACCGAAATTCACGCACGCCGCGGGCACCTCCGTCAGGATGATCAGTCGATCGGCCCCGATCTCGCACGCGAGCAGGCTGGAAGCGAGGTCCTTGTCGATCACGGCCTCCACCCCCTCGTATTCGTTCGTGGCGCTTCGGGCGATCGGCACTCCGCCGCCCCCCACGGCGATCACGAGATGGCCGGAAAGGGCCAGTTCGCGGATCATCAGGCGCTGGATGATCTTCACCGGCCGCGGCGAGGGGACGACGCGGCGCCATCCGCGGCCGCTGTCCTCCCGCATCTGCCAGCCCCGCTCGCGCTGGAGCCGCTTGGCCTCGTCCTCCTTCCAGAACGGCCCCACCGGCTTGGTCGGATTCTGGAAGGCCGGGTCGGCGCGGTCGACGAGCGCCTCGGTGATCATGGTCACCACGAAGCGGTGGAGCTTCGCCCGTCTGAGTTCGTTGAGGAGCGCATTCTGGAGGACGTATCCGATCCCGCCCTGGGAGTCCGCGACGCAGACGTCGAGCGGCATCGGCGGGATCACCTCCTTCGCCGCCTCATTGCGGAGGAGGATGTTCCCGACCTGGGGGCCGTTTCCGTGGGTGAGAAACAGGGCCCAGTCCCGCCGGATGAGCGCCATCAGGCTCCGGCACATCTCCTGGGCGTTGACCAGCTGCTCCTGGATGGTGCCGCGCTGCTTCGATCGGAGGAGGGCATTGCCTCCCAGGGCGACGACGACAAGAGGTCTTTCTGCACGGGCCACAGCAGTTTGAACCGCAGAGACGCCGAGAACGCGGAGAACAACCGGACCACGCCATCCGGATTCAACCTACCGGGCCGCTCCGGCGCCCTTGAGCGCGGCGTCGAGGATGTCGAGCGCGCGGTCCATCTCCTTCCGGGTGCAGATGAGCGGCGGAATGAACCGGATCGTATTGCCGTTGATCCCGCACGGGATGAGCACCAGCCCGCGCTCCTTGCAGCCGGCCAGCGTCCGTTTCGTCAGATCCGCGTCCGGGGCCTTCTTGTCCCCCACGAGCTCGATGCCGATCATGAATCCGAGCCCGCGTACGTCGCCGATGGCCGGATACTTCTTCTGCATCTCGTGGAGACGCCGGAACACCTGCACGCTCACCGCGGCGGATTTCTCCAGAAGACGGTCCTGCTCGATCGTGTCGATCGTCGCGACAGCCGCGGCGCAGGAGACCGGATTGCCGCCGAAGGTGGTGCCGTGCGCGCTGGTGGTCCACTGCTTCATGAGCTTCTTCGGAGCGCACACCGCCGAGAGCGGGAATCCGGAGGCGATCCCCTTCGCCACCGCCATCACGTCGGGCACGACCCCCGCGTGCTCGGAGGCGAACCACCGGCAGGTGCGACCGAATCCGCTCTGGACTTCGTCGAAGATGAGCAGGATCCCGTGCTCGTCGCAGCGTTTCCGGAGCCCCTCGAGCAGACGCTTCGGAGCGGGGAGATAGCCGCCCTCACCCTGGACCGGTTCCACCAGAATCGCGGCCACTTCCTCGGG
>JACPTZ010000110.1 GCA_016192525.1 Planctomycetota bacterium | reverse complement strand
GCCGCCGCGACGGCGAGAACAGCCAGTACGCGAAAAGGGCCGTCCCGAGTGTGGTGGCGAGATGGGGTCGGGGCACCATCCGGAACCGGAACGTCGGGATGGCGAGGCTCGCCACGATGACGAACGCCGCCACCGAGGCCCCGCGCGCCCGACCGGTCCGCCAGACGAGCCATCCCACGAGCGTCACGACCGCCAGAACCCCGAGCTGGAGTCCGATCACCCCCGCCTGCTCCGCCGGGGCCGGGAGCGGCGGCCAGGCCTCCGGGTCGCGCCAGGCCGCGACGAGCGGCGTGAGCCCCCTCTCGCCGACCTGCTCCGTGAGATACAGCGCCGTCTGCCCGAGCCACTCGTGATCCTGATAGGCCGGCTTCGGCTCGATGTAGGTCTGCTCACAGACCGTCGGGAGAGCCCGCGACTGAACGATGCCGCGGCCGATGGCAAGGTGCAGGAAGGTATCGGGATCGGCGAGGCGGTAGGTGGACCAGACGGCGGCGCACAGGAGGGTCGCGCCGAGAAGGGCCCGGTCGGCGCGAGAGAGCGGGGCCGTCGTCATTCCTGGGTCTGGTAGAAGGCCTGCGTCCAGACGGCGGTGGTGTAGGAGCCCAGTTCCACGTGGCCGTCGAACATGAGCACGTTCACGTCTTCCGTCCCGGCCGGGTTGTGGTTCGTATCCCGATCGGCCCCGATCGCCATGTTGGCCGGGGTGCTCTCATTGACGTAGTATGCCGGTCCGCGGTAGTCGCACGTCAGGGGACTCGGGGCGTTGCCGGTGAGAATGCAGGTGAAGAGTCGGTCGGATTCGGGCAGGAGCGAGGTGCCCGGCGTCGGCAACTGTCGCAGCGCATTCCAGAAGTCCCGGCCGAGGGCGTTCGGAAACGCCTTGCCGCTCCCCTTCTGGTCCTGGTAGAGGTACATCGCCGTCCCGAGCTGTTTGAGATTATTGAGGCAGTCCTTCTTCTTCGCCGTCTTCCTCGCCTGCGCCAGGGACGGAAGCAGAAGCGACGCGAGAATTCCGATGATCGCCATGACCACGAGAAGTTCGATCAGGGTGAACCCGCCGGCCGGCCTCGCGCCGCGTCCTCTCATCGCCATTTCCCCCGGGTCACGGTTGAGTATCCGTCGCGGCCGTGTTCCAGAGCTGCGAACCGTACCCGGCCGTCTCGGCGTGACCGTCGAACATCACCATGTTGATGTCCTCGTTGGACGTCGGCGAGTGATTGATCTCCCGGTCCGATCCGAGGATCCGCGTCGGACGGGTGTTCTCCCCGATGGGCAGGGAGGGTCCGCGGTAATCCATCGCCGTCGGACCGGGCGGAGTCGCGATGATCTTGCAGACGAAGCAGGCATCGTTGTCCTTGAGGATCGAGGTCGGGGCGGTCGGCAGCGTCCGGAGGCCGTTCCAGAAGGCCCCGCCCAGGCCGGGGGGATAGCGCCCCTGACCGTAGGTGTCGACGTAGATGTGCAGGGCCGTCCCGAGGTGCTTCAGGTTGTTGAGGCAGTCCTTCTTCTTCGACGCCTTTCGCGCGGTGACCAGGGCCGGAAGCAGCAGCGCGGCGAGAATGCCTATGATGGCGATCACGACCAACAACTCTATCAATGTGAAGGCCTGGCCGGGCGCGAGGCGACGTCGGAGGGAACCGCCTTCCGAGGTCGCAATCATGATGTCCTCCAAACAGTCCGTCTCCCGCGGATGGAACAACGAGGGGCAACACGCGGCATAGCCTCGTGTTGCCCCTCGTACAGGGTTCGCACAGGACAGTGCTAGTACTGCGTGTCGGACGCGGCCTTCTGCCACATCTGCGTCCCGTAGGCCCCGGTTTCAACGTGACCGTCAAAGAGGAGGACGCTCACGTCTTCGTTCGCCGTCGGGCTGTAGGTGACGCCCGCCCTGGGGCCGGTGTAGTCCATGGCCGTCGGAGCGGGGTTGGTCCCCTTCACCTTGCAGACATACAGTCCGTCGTTGTCGGGCAACATCGAGGTCGCCGGCGTCGGGATGGTGCGGAGGATGTTCCAGAATGCCGCGCCGGGCGACGCGGGATACGACCGACCGCTCCCGAAACGATCCACGTAGAGAGCCAACGACACGCCCAACTGCTTGAGATTATTGACGCAGTCCTTCTTCTTGGCCGACTTTCTGGCGGACGCCAGGGCCGGCAGCAGCAGAGCGGCCAGAACACCGATGATGGCGATGACGACGAGGAGTTCGATCAGGGTAAACCCGCGCTTTGCGTTGCGCTGCAGCATGTGTCTCACCTCCTTCCGCGCTGCGTTGGAGATTTCGATCGGGCCGGAACCCCCGGCCCGGTTCAAGCGTGAACTATACGGACTCCCCCCCTGGCTGTCAAGGGAGAGGTGCAAGAAAAGCGGGAAGCGCAAAAAAACAAACGGGGGCAGGAGTGCCTGATGGCCACCCTGCCCCCGTACGATGGGTTCTCCGAATCGAACTAGTACTGCGTGTCGGCGGCCGCCTTCTGCCACATCTGCGTCCCGTAGGCTCCCGTTTCGACGTGACCGTCAAAGAGAAGGATGCTCACGTCTTCGTTCGCCGTCGGGCTGTGGTTCGAGGTCAGGTCCGCTCCGATGCCCCGGTTCGCTCCGATGCTGTCGTTGCAGGGGAAGGTGGCGCCCGCCCTCGGGCCGGTGTAGTCCATGGCCGTGGGAGCGGGGTTGGTGCCCTTCACCTTGCAGACGTACAGACCGTCGTTGTCGGGCAACATCGAGGTCGCCGGAGTCGGGATCGTGCGAAGCACGTTCCAGAAGGCGGCGCCGGGCGACGCGGGGAACGACCGACCACTCCCGAAACGATCTACGTACAGAGCGAGTGATACGCCCAGCTGTTTGAGGTTGTTGACGCAGTCCTTCTTCTTGGCCGACTTTCTGGCGGACGCCAGGGCCGGCAACAGCAGAGCGGCCAGAACGCCAATGATGGCGATGACGACGAGGAGTTCGATCAGCGTGAACCCGCGCTTTGCATTGCGCTGCAGCATGTGTCTCACCTCCTTCCGGGCTGCGTTGGAGAAGTGAATCGGGCGGGCGGCACGGCGCCGCCCGAATGAGTGAAGTATAGTCCCCGTCCGCGGTTTGTCAAGGGGCGATCTGAAAAATAATCCGGCGTTATCCCCCTTCCGCCTCACGTCCCCTCCTGCCACGAGGCGAGATACTTCCTCTGCTCCTTCGTCAGCGCGTCGATCTCGATCCCCATCGACCGCAGCTTGAGCGTGGCGATCCAGTCCTCCACCTCCTTCGGGACATCGATCACCTTCGCCGGCAGACGGCCCTTGTTCTTCAGGACATGCTCCGCGGTGAGGGCCTGCGTCGCGAACGACATGTCCATCACCTGGGCCGGATGCCCCTCGGCGCAGGCGAGATTCACGAGACGCCCCCCGGCGAGGAGGAAGAGCGAGCGCCCGTCCTCCAGGACGTATTCGTCGACTCCGTCGCGCACGTTCTGGCGGACCTTCCTGGCGAGCGTCTCGAGGGAAGGAATGTCGATCTCCACGTTGAAGTGTCCGGAGTTCGCGAGGATCGCCCCGTCCTTCATCGACTTGAAGTGCTCCTTGCGGAGGACGGAAACGTCGCCGGTGAGGGTGCAGAAGACGTCTCCGAGTTTCGCGGCCTCCGCCATCGGCATCACTTCGAACCCGTCCATGGCCGCCTCGAGGGCCCGGATCGGATCGACCTCCGTGACGATGACGCGCGCCCCGAGTCCCCGCGCCCGGGTGGCAAAGCCGCGCCCGCACCAGCCGT
>JACPTZ010000109.1:3866-4854 GCA_016192525.1 Planctomycetota bacterium | reverse complement strand
TCGCTCTCGAGGAGCGTCTCCGGGATCGCGCCGCAGTGCACGTCCACGAGCGGCCCGTTCGCCCGGGCCGAGTGACTGTGAATGGCGCGCGCCACCAGCTCCTTGCCGGTTCCGCTCTCGCCGCGGACCAGGACCGTGGTGTCGCGCGGGGCCACCTGCCCGATGAGCTGATACACCTCCCGCATCTTCGCCGAGCGGCCCACGAGGCCGCCGAAGCCGGCCCCCGAGGCGGAATCCAGGCGACGCTGCAGCTCCTGGTTCGCGGCGATGAGGGTCCGGCGCTCCACGATCTTCCGGAGGAGGAGCCGGAGCTCCTCCATGTCGAACGGTTTGATCAGGTAGTCGTAGGCCCCGTCCTTCATCGCCTGGACGGCGGTGCCGACGGTGGCGAAGGCCGTCATCATCACGAAGTCGAGTTCCGGTCGCAGCGCCTTGGCCTGCTTGAGCACCGTGAGGCCGTCCACGTCGGGCATCCGGAGATCGCACAGGACGACGTCGAACGGTTTCTGCCGGAGCCGTTCGAGGGCGGCCAGGCCGCGCGTCGCGGTTTCGACGGCGTACGCCTCGCCGGCGAGCATGGCCGAGAGGACCTTGCCCATCTTCGGCTCGTCGTCCACGATCAGGACCTGGATCATCGCGCCTCCGCATTCTGCAGGGCCGGAACGGCCGGCAGCCGGATGGTGACGCGCGTCCCGGCCCCCTCGGTGCTGGTCAGGGAGAGCGTGCCGCTGTGCTGCTCGATGAGCCGCTTCGCGATCGGGAGGCCGAGGCCGGTGCCGTCCTTCTTGGACGTCACGAACGGCTCGAACACCGCCGCGAGCTGCGAGGGGGCGATTCCGACCCCGGTGTCGCTGATCTCAACCACCACCTCCCCGGTGCCGCCCGGCCCCGTCGCGAGCGTGTACCGGGTCTCCACGGTGATTTCGCCCCTGTCGGCGATGGCCTCGACGGCGTTCAGGAGCAGATTGAGGAAGACCTGCTGGAGCTT
>JACPTZ010000109.1:0-3856 GCA_016192525.1 Planctomycetota bacterium | reverse complement strand
GAGCTTCGACCGGTCGGCGTGGACGAGCGGGCACTCCGGCGCGATGTTCCGGGTGAGGCGGACGCGCGCCGGATCGACGCTTGTCTGGAGCGAGTCGCAGAGCCGATCGAGGACGTCGCCCACGGCGAGCGGCTGCTTTCGCAGCGGGACCTCGCGCGAGAGCTGGAGGAAATTCTCCGCGATCGCGTCGAGGCGCTGGACCTCCTCGAGGATGAAGTCGAACATCTCCTCCGGGTGTCCCGCCTTCTGGGCGCGTTCGCGCAGGACCTCGGCGGTGCCCTTGATGATGCCGAGCGGATTCCGGATCTCGTGCGCCACGCGGGCGGCCATCTGACCCATGATGGCGAGCCGCTCCGACTGGCCCACCGCCTGCGCGGCGGCGTTCAGGGAGCGGAAGGTGATGGCGACGAGGACCCCGAAGACGATCACGATGGCGATCCCGAGGCAGGAGGCGATCACGAGCGTCTGGGAGAGCCAGTCGAGCACGCTCAGATAGTCGACGCTGGCCTGGAGGCAGCAGATGGCGTCCGGCGCGCCCGTTCCGCCGAGATCCACGGGGACGTAGCACGCGATGAAGTGGAGGTCCTCGACGTCGTACTGTCGCGAGAGCACGGGGGCGCCGTTCCAGGCGCGGTCGACGGCGGTGGGATCGAGCTGGAAGAGGGTGTACTCCCGGCCGGGTTTCCAGTCCGGACGGGCGTCGGCGAGCGACTGCCTCGCGCGATTGAGAAGGAAGACGTTTTCGAGGTGGTTGACCTGCCTTACGCCGTCGAGGATCGGCTGCAGAGCGGCGGCGACGCGGGGATCGGGGAGGCCCGGCTGGGGGCGCGGTCGCCAGCGTTCCACGTCGTGCGCGACCTCCCGTTCGACGAGGACGCGGACGGTTCCGGCGAGACTGACGAGGCGACCGTCGAGATCGGCCTGGAAGCGGGAGCGGGTCTGGCGGTAGAAGAACCAGTTCACGCCGAACAGGGCGACGAGGAGGAGGGCGGTGAACGCCGCGGCCGCCACGTACACCCGGCGCCGGAGGAATCGGGGGGGGGAGATGGAGGTGGCGAGGTCCACGGGAACTCCGGGACAGCGGCAGGACGTTCGTACAGGGCCGGCATCGTATCATGGGCGGGGGGCAGGGTCAAACGACGGGGCGATTTGGAGTGCGGCGACTCGTCGCCGCTTTTCGAGTCATCGGCGGCCCGATGGCCTTCCGCCGCGAAGCGGCGCCGAGGAACCCGGACAGGTCCGAGTCCTCTGTTTCTATTCATCTGTTGATGTTGCTGCTGTAGCTGTTGTTGCTGGCTCATCCGGTTGAAGCATACTCGTCTTGACGCGAATCCGGGACGGAACGAACCACGAATTTCACGAATTCGCTATTTCGGCTCATCCGATGGCGACATAGCCGACGGCGTCCGCCGCGAGGATCGCCATGGCGATCCAGAGCGAGGGCTGCTTCAGGAGTTTCGGCCGAAGCCCGGGTGACGCCGCTCTCAGCTCGGCGTAGGGTTGAGAGCACACGCGCCTGGCGCGAGGATTCAGAAGCAGCCAGTGGAGGGGCAGGAGCGTGCCCCAGACGGTGAGCGAGAGGTGCCAGAAGCGGATGTCGAAGAGGAAGCCGATGCCGGCGAAGACCAGGGTGCCGAACGCGGCCGGGAGGGTAATCAGGGCAACGACAATCCAGAGGCCGATGCGGGCTCGCGCCGAGAAGCGTGCGAGGTGGTGGCCGGTCACGAAGAAGGCGAGTCCGGCCGCCAGGGCCAGGAGGCTGGCCACGCCGTAGAACCCGAGTTGCTCATGGGTGAGGCCGGCATGGTGCCATGCGAGGAAGAGCATCGCAGGACCCTCGCAGGCGAAGAGGAGGATGACACCTCCCCGTAATGCAAGGCCGGCGCTCACGAGATGCGCCTCCATCGCCAGGTCTCGCTGTGCCGCGGCCTCCGCTTCGGGACCTGTGCCCCAGGCGGAGGAGACCTCCTGTCCCGGAGGCGGGAGAACCACTTCGACCGGTGCGTTGCATCGGAAGCAGGCGATGCGGGTTCCCACCTGTTCGCTGGTGACGAGCAACGGGGCGCCACAGAAGCAGGTAATGTAGAAACGCATCGCGCCTCAGGGGAGCCGGGGTCCAGGAGCCCCGTTCGCCGCCTCGCGACGGACGGGAGTTTGGGGCTCGCGGAGCGCCCCTCAGCCTGGCCTACGGTCTCGCCATCATCGCTGCGAGATACCCCGCCCCGAAGCCGTTGTCGATGTTCACGACGGCCACGCCGGCCGCGCACGAGTTCAGCATCGTGAGGAGCGGAGCGATCCCGCCGAAGCTGGCCCCGTAGCCCACGCTCGTCGGCACCGCGATCACGGGCCGGTCGACGAGCCCTCCGACGACGCTCGCCAGCGCCCCCTCCATCCCGGCCACGACGATGACCGCCCGCGCCTTCTGAAGCGTCGCCGTGTGTCCGAGGAGCCGGTGGATTCCCGCCACTCCGACATCGTAGATCGCCTCCACCCGGCACCCCAGCATCTCGGCCGTGACGCGGGCCTCCTCCGCCACCGGGATGTCCGAGGTTCCTGCGCTCAGCAGCGCCAGTTCGGGGGGGGCGGGCCGGCGCCGCTTGTCCGTGCCGGCGGCGGCGGTGACGCATCTGGCCACGGCATGATATCGGGCGCCCCGAACGACTTTCCGGATCGCGGCGAAGGCCGCCCGGTCCGCCCGCGTGGCGAGGAGGGGAGTTCCGGCCCGGTGGATGGCCCGCGCAATCCGGGCGATCTGGGCGGGCGTCTTTCCCGCGCAGAAGATCACCTCGGGGAAGCCGCAGCGGACGGTCCGGTGATGGTCGACGCGGGCAAAGCCCAGATCTTCCGCCGGCAGCGCGCGGAGCCGATGCAGGGCCGCATCCGGCTTCAAGCGGCCCCGCGCGACGTCGCGCAGCAGGCGGAGAAGGGTGGCGCGTTCCATGCGCTATCACCCGAGCCGGCAGAGACCCTGCCACGTGAGCATGGCGATCAGCGCGGAGGCCGGAATGGTCAGGATCCAGGCCCACACCACCCGGCCCGCCACCCCCCACTTCACGGCATGGAAGCCGCGCGTGGATCCCACCCCGACGATCGCCCCCGTGATCGTGTGCGTCGTTGAAACCGGGATCCCGAAGGCGGTGGCCAGATAGAGGGTGGTCGCCCCGGCCGTCTCCGCGGAGAAGCCGTGGACCGGCTGGAGCTTGCATATCTTGTGGCCCATGGTCTTGACGATCCGCCACCCTCCGAAGAGGGTCCCGACTCCCATGGCGACGTGACACGAGATCACGACCCAGAATGGGACCTCCGCATCCGACGGGAGCTGCGACGAGGCGATCAGCACGGCGAAGATGATGCCCATCGTCTTCTGTGCGTCGTTTCCCCCGTGTCCGAGGCTGTACATGGCCGCGGACATCAATTGGAGCTGCCGGAAGAGACCGCTCACCCGCGCCGGGGTGGCGCGGCGGAAGATCCAGTAGGTGGCCACCATGAACAGATATCCGAGCAGCATGCCGAGCATCGGGGCGATGATGATGAAGGCCGCGATCATCACGAGCCCCTTCATGTGGAATCCGAGATTCAGCACGGCCAGTCCACCGTGCGCGATACCCGCCCCGGCCAGGCCGCCCACCAGCGCGTGGGAGGAGCTGGACGGGAGGCCGTAGTACCAGGTGATCAGGTTCCAGGCGATGGCGCCCACCAGCGCCGAAGCGATGACCGGAAGCGTGGCGGCGGCCGGGTCGATCACCCCCTTGCCGATGGTGGCCGCCACGGCAGTGCCGGTGAGGAGGGCGCCCAAGATATTGAGCACGGCGGCCATGGTCACGGCCTGGAGGGGGGTGAGGACCCGGGTGGAGAT
>JACPTZ010000072.1 GCA_016192525.1 Planctomycetota bacterium | reverse complement strand
GACGGAGGTCGTGTACTTCCGCTGGACCTTCCGGATCATGTTGTCCTGGGCGTCAAGGACCTCCTCCTCGTACGATTCATCCAGCGTCTTCACGAACTTGAGCTCGCGCTTTCCGCTCTCGTCGGTCACGGTCATCTTGCCCTTGACCGACTTGGAGATCTCGACCGTCTGCTTCTGTCCCTTCTCCACCTGGAAGGACAGCATGAGCCCTTCCTCGTCCTGGGCGCGGGCCGGCGGCGCGGCGCCCGGCGTCAGAGAGACGATCCAGCACCCCCACACGGTCCCGAACAGAAGGCGGCCACACGGCGTGCGAGTCATGGCGTTCACTCCTTCGATGCGACGGCGGGGGTCGCGCGACGTGCGGCGGCCACCCGGTCGGGCAGTCGCGCGGCGGCCTCGCCCCGCGGAATGGATTCCGAAGTGCCTTCCGACATCGACTTGCAATTCACGACCCCCCTCGCCAGCTCGTCCGGCCCGAGGATGCAGACGATCGCGGCGTTGAAGCGGTTGGCCGTCCGCATCTGCGACTTCATGCTCCGGTCCTCGAAGTCGAGATCGACCGAGAGGCCCGCCCGGCGCAGATCGGTCGCGAGCGAGAAGGCCGCCGCGCGGGAGACCGGCCCGGGCTCGACGGTGACGACATACACGTCCACCGTCGGATCGTTCGGGGTCTCCCCGGCCTTCTCCTGCGCGGCAAGGGCGATCAGGGTGCGTTCGAGCCCGATGGCGAACCCGACGGCGCCCAGCGCGGGCCCTCCCAGCTCGGCAATGAGATTGTCGTACCGGCCCCCCCCGCCGACGGCGTTCTGGGAACCGAGGTTGGGCGCGGTGAACTCGTAGACGGTCTTCGTGTAGTAGTCGAAGCCGCGGACGAGGCGGGTATCGGGGCTCCATCGACCCTTCAGGCCGGAGGCATCCAGCCCGTCCCGCACGGTTCTGTCGTGAGAGCGGCACCGATCGCAGAGAGAATCGCCGATGGCCGGGACCTTCTCCGCGATGGCGTGGCAGGCCGGGGCCTTGCAGTCCAGGATGCGGAAGACGTTTCGATCGAACCGGCGCCTGCAGTTCTCGCAGAGACGCCCGCGATCGGGCTCCAGGGCCGCCCGGACGGCGTCGCGATACCGCGGCCGGCACTCGGGGCAGCCGAGGCTGTTGAGTCGGATGGAGGTCCCGCTCAGGCCGCAGCCGGCGAAGAAGGCGTCGGCGACGAGGATCGTCTCCACGTCGACCCAGGGATCGCCCGAGCCCAGGGCCTCGACGCCAAACTGGTGGAACTGGCGGCTGCGACCCTTCTGGGGGCGTTCCCGGCGGAAGGAGGGTCCGAGGTAATAGAGTTTCTGAAACGGCCGCTGCTTGTGAAGATTGTGTTCGAGATAGGCGCGGACCACGGAGGCGGTGAACTCGGGGCGGAAGGTGACGCTCTCGGTCGATCCCGCGTCAAAGGTGTACATCTCCTTCTCGACGATGTCGGTCGTGTCCCCCACCGATCGCACGAAGAGGGAGGTGAACTCGAACATCGGAGTCCGGATTTCCTGATACCCGAACCGGGCCATGAGATCGTGCGCGGCCGCCTCGACGCGCCGCCAGCGCGCCAGCTCGCCGGGGAGGATATCGCTGGTGCCGAGGGGGGCCTGGATCACGGGATGGCTCCGGACGGAAAACGGTGATGATAGCAACGGAGCGGGAGGGGCTTCAATGGGAATCGGGGCTCGCACGCACGGGTTTCACGACGGAGGGGCCTTCGGGGCCATTGACGCTCAGGGCGCGAATGAACGCGCCATACCGTCGGCCACGGCGCGGAGATCGGACTCGCCTGAGACATCCCACCACCGGATCGGGACACGGCGGAACCAGGTCATCTGGCGCTTGGCGAACTGGCGCGTGTGAAGCGCGATCAGGCGCCGGGTCGCGGGCGAGTCCCGGGCGACCGGCCGCGTGCCGAGGAGTTCCCTGTAACCGAGCGCCCGGGCGGCCTGGGGGCCGAATCCGCCGGGCGACTCCGCGATCCGGCGCACCTCGTCTGCAAGTCCGGCCGCGAACATCTCCTCCACCCGGCGCGCGATCCGCGCGTCGAGCGCCGGACGCGTCCAGCGAATCCCCGCCATGGGGGGCGGATCCGGCCGGCGGGATCTCCCCCACTGACGCTGCAAGTCGGAGATCCGACTCCCGGTCGTGGCGTGGACCTCCAGCGCCCGGATCACCCGCCGCACATCGTTGGGATGCAGTCGGGCGGCGGCGGCGGGATCCACCTTCCCCAGCTCAGCGTGGAGGGCCACGCCGCCCTCGCGGCGGGCGCGTTCCTCCAGGCGGGCCCGCAACCCCGGATCGGCCGACACCCCCTCGAAGAGCCCCTCGACCAGGGCGCGCCAGTAGAGCGGCGTCCCCACGACGGCGAGCACCGACTTCCCGCGGGCGCTGGTCTCCGCGATCGCCGCCTCCGCCGCCTCGACGAACCGCGCCACGCTGAAGGACTCGGAGGGTCCGGCGAGATCGAGGCCGTGGTGCGGGACCCGGGCCCGCGCCTCGGCCGTCGGCTTCGCCGTGCCGATGTCCATTCCCCGGTAGACCTTCATCGAGTCGACGGAGAGGATCTCCGCGCCGAGCGCCTCGGCGACG
>JACPTZ010000125.1 GCA_016192525.1 Planctomycetota bacterium | reverse complement strand
GGTGGTCTTTGCCGCCGATCGGCAGTCGGACCTCCACAAGATCGCCGAAGGACTCCGCCCGGAATTCGTCATCGCCGTGCGCGGCCATGTCCGGCGCCGTCCCGAGGGGTCTCTGAACCTCAAAATGCCCACCGGCGAGATCGAGGTGGAGGCCTCTTCCGTCGAGATCCTAAACGAGGCGAAGACCCCTCCGTTTGAGATCGTCGCCGACATCAACGTGAACGAGGACTCGCGCCTCAAGTATCGCTATCTCGACCTGCGGCGTCCCCCGATGCAGCGAAACCTCGTGACGCGGCACAAGCTGATCCAGGTCTTCCGTGAGTACTTCGACCGGAACGGATTCGTGGACGTCGAGACGCCCACCATGACCCGCAGCACGCCGGGCGGGGCGCGCAACTACCTCGTCCCGAGCCGGGTGTGGCCCGGGACCTTCTACGGACTCTCGGAATCGCCCCAGATCTTCAAGCAGCTCCTCATGGTCTCCGGCTTCGACCGCTATTTCCAGGTGGTGAAGTGCTTCCGGGACGAGGACCTGCGTGCCGACCGTCAGCCGGAGTTTACGCAGTTCGACCTCGAGATGTCCTTCGTGCAGGCGGACGACGTGATGGATGTGGTCGAAGGCGGGGTCGAGGAGGCCTTCGGGAAGCTGAGGGGGGTGAAGCTGCCCCGGCCCTTCCCGAGGATGTCCTACGCCGAGGCGATGGCGCGATTCGGGACGGACAAGCCCGACCTGCGGTACGGGATGGAGCTCTCGGATGTTTCCGGAGCGCTGAAGGAGACCGGGTTCCGGGTCGTGAAGGAGGTGCTCGCGGCCGGCGGGGCGGTGAAGGCGATGTGCGCCCCGGGGTGCGGCGGGTATTCGCGCAAGGAAACCGACGCGCTGACGACCTTCGTCCAGGGCTATGGGGCCAAGGGGCTCGTCCCGCTCAAGGTGGAGGCGGAGGCCCTGGCGGGACAGACGGCCAAGTTCTTCTCGCCCGCCGAACAGGCGGCCCTCCGCGCGGCGGTGGGGGCGCAGGAGGGCGACATGATCTTCATGGTCGCCGACGCCTCCGACCTCGCCGCGCAGTCGCTCGGCGCCTTGCGCATGCACCTCGCGGAGAAACTCGGGATGGTGAAGGCGGACGAGTACCGCCCGCTCTGGGTCGTCGACTTCCCGCTCTTCGAGTTCTCGAAGGAGGAGAACGCCCTCGTCGCGCGGCATCATCCGTTCACGTCGCCGAAAGACGAGGACCTGGCGCTCCTCGACTCGAAGCCGCTCTCCGTCCGGGCGAAGGCGTACGATCTCGTTCTGAACGGGGTCGAGCTGGGAGGCGGCAGCATCCGGATCCACCGGCAGGAGCTGCAGAGGAAGATGTTCACCCTCCTCGGGATCTCCGACGAGGAGGCCCGGAGCAAGTTCTCGTTCCTGCTCGACGCCTTCGAGTTCGGGGCGCCGCCGCACGGCGGGATCGCGCTGGGGGTGGACCGCTTCGTGATGCTGCTCCTCGGGCTCGATCACATCCGCGACGTGATCGCGTTCCCGAAGACGCAGAAAGCGATGTGTCTCATGACCGGCGCTCCGGGGACCGTCACCCCGCGTCAGCTGCAGGAACTGAACGTCCGCGTCGTCGCCCCGCCCCCGAAGCCGGCGTGACCGGAATGGCCCACACCATCATGCAGATGGAGGGAGTCTCCCGGACCCACGATCGCAGGACCGTGATCCAGGACATCACCCTCTCGTTCTACTACGGCGCCAAGATCGGCGTCCTCGGGGGGAACGGGGCGGGCAAGTCGACCCTGCTCCGCATCATGGCCGGGGTCGATCGCGATTTCGACGGCCGCCTGCACCACCAGCCCCGCATCCGGATCGGCTTCGTCCCCCAGGAACCGCTCCTCGATTCCACGAAGAGCGTACGCGAGATCGTCGAAGAGGGGGTGGCCGAACAGAAGGCGGTTCTGCGCGAGTACGAGGAGGTCAGCAAGTCGCTCGAACAGCCGCTGGAGGCGGACGCGATGCAGGCCGCGCTCGACCGCATGGCGGAGCTTCAGGAGCAGATCGAGGCCTCCGACGGGTGGGAGCTCGACCGCCGGCTCGAGATCGCCGCCGATGCGATGGAACTGCCGCCCTGGGACGCGGCGGTCGCCACCCTGTCGGGCGGGGAGCGGCGTCGCGTCGCCCTCTGCCGCACGCTGCTCGCCGACAACGACCTCCTCCTTCTCGACGAGCCGACCAACCACCTGGACGCCGCCTCGGTGGCCTGGCTCGAGCAGTACCTGAAGGACTTCAAGGGGACGGTCATCGCCGTGACGCACGACCGTTACTTCCTCGACAACGTGGCCGGCTGGATCCTCGAGCTCTACCGCGGGCGCGGCATTCCCTGGCAGGGGAACTACTCCTCGTGGCTGGAGCAGAAGCAGCGGCGGATCGAACTGGAGGGGAAGGCGCGCGAGGCCCGGGAGCGGACGCTCGAGCGGGAGCTGGAGTGGATCCGGATGGCGCCGCAGGCGCGGCAGGCGAAGCCCCGGGCGAGGATCACGGCCTACGAGAAACTGGCCGCCGAGGCGATGGAACTTCGCGAGGAGGCGATCGAACTCCAGATCCCGCCGGGGCCCGTGCTCGGCTCGAAAGTCCTGGAGATGCGGGGGGTGTGCAAGTCCTACGGGGAGAACCTGCTCATCGACGGTCTCGATCTTACGCTCCCGCCGGGCGGGATCATCGGCGTGATCGGGCCCAACGGGGCGGGGAAGACCACGCTCTTCCGGCTCATCGCCGGGCTGGAGCCGCCCGATGAGGGGACGGTGGATCTCGGCCCCTCGGTGGTCCTGGCTCACGTCGATCAGACGCGCGAGGCGCTCTCGGCCGGGCGTTCGGTCTACGAGGAGATCACCGACGGAAAGGACGAGATTCCGTTCGGGAACCGCACGATCAACGGCCGCGCCTACGTTTCGCGGTTCAACTTCCGCGGCCCCGATCAGCAGAGAAAGGTGGAGGTCCTCTCGGGCGGGGAGCGGAATCGGGTGCTGCTCGCAAAGATGCTGCGGCGCGGGGCGAACCTGCTCCTCCTCGACGAACCGACGAACGATCTCGACGTGGATACGCTGCGCGTCCTGGAGGAGGCGCTCCTCGCCTTCGGCGGATGCGCGCTGGTGGTGAGCCACGACCGGTGGTTCATCGACCGGATCGCCACGCACATCCTGGCCTTCGAGGGGGAGGGCAGGGTCCGCTGGTTCGAGGGGAACCACCAGTCCTACCGCGAGCGCCGCCGCCAGGAGCTCGGCAAGGCGGCCGATCAGCCGCACCGGATGCGCTACAAGAAGCTGACGTAGAAACGAAGGCCGACCGGTCGGCGGGCCTTCCGATCGCCGGGCTCGAGCGATCCGCCACCGCGGATTCAGCGGGTGGCGGCTGTGGCCTTCCTCCCCCTCCCCCATCTCAACACCGATTGTCTCTTGCCTCGTGCCCTGTCCAATACTATACTGCACAAAAGTTGCAAGTTCGGTCCAAACCTCGGCTGGCTGTACGAAAACATGTCGCCATCGCCCTTCGTCGGGCCGAGCTTTCCGGCGAACTCGAGTTCTTCTACTGGAAGGGGGCCGGTTCGGAAGAGATCGATTTCGTCGTGAAGCGCGGGCGGCGCGTGACCCAGCTCGTCCAGGCCTGCTGGGACACGGCGGATCTGAAGACCCGGGGGCGCGAAGTTCGGGCCCTCCTCAAGGCCGGCGCGGAGTTGAAGTGTCGCGATCTCGTGCTGCTCTCCGAGGCTGCGGAGCGGCGGGAGGAGGCCTCTTGGTACGGCCTGAAGGGACGCATCCAGTGCCTGCCGTTCAGGAGGGGGTTGTGGGAGATCCGGATATCGTAGCGTGAGGGACCCGGTCCGGATCATCGTTCTTCGATCACCAGCCGCCCCGGATGGGGGACCGTCAGCACGCCGGAATCGGGGTGGGTCCCTGGCTTCATCTCGAGCGGCACGCCATCGAGCAGGGCGCGGAACTTCGCAGCGTTCGGGACTTGAAGGGTGATCGGCTTCCCTTCAAAGATGAGAGAACAGTCGCGAGCCGCCCCAGTGACCGGATTCCCCGCCCCAACGGCGGAGGGGCGGGGGACTCTGCTGAGCCATGTGATGGCGCGGTCGGCCCGTACGAATTCGTCCGGGCTTGTCGGCACGTCTCCCGCTCCAAGCCACGGTCCGACAGGAGTTTCTATGGAGAGAGTTTGAGTTTCCCCCGTGGATGTTTGAGAAGAGAAGAATACCCCTCCCCCTTCAACCGTTTCCCATCCGATCCGCGGGCGGCTGAACTGCCTGGCCGCTGAGTCCTGCCACTCCTGGGGTCCAGCCTGGTTGAGGCGAGCGGGCTTCCAGTCCCCGCCGTCGCCGGCGTGGCCCGCGGGCGTCATCACGATGGCGGAGGTCCATGGTTGGGGGCCTTGGCGCGCGGGCGAGTCCAGTCTCAATACCGGATGACTCTCCGACGTTCCGTGATCAAACGAGTGCAGCCCCGAGCCGAGGGAGCACGAAGCGGGAGGGTAGGTGAACATCAAGACGCCGAGCGATCCGGATCGGCCCAACTCCGCATCGTATCCATCGCCGGGAAAGCAGACCGGGCGATCCCCCGGCGCCAGATGGAACAGCGACGTGTACCTGTGGGGCCGATCCGCCGTGACCACG